>DRKO01000347.1 GCA_011051745.1 Chloroflexota bacterium
GGTAACCCCATCACGGTGACAGCCGGTATAAGCACCACCTCGCCGGACCCGGACGGGACAAATGACAGCAGCAGCGTGGACATCACCGCCACGCAGCCCGATGTGAGCATCACGGTGGTGGCGGCTGACAGAACACCGCCGCCGGGGGCTCAGGCCCAGTTCACCCTGACGGTGAGGAACAACAGCACCCAGGACACCGCGCTGGGGGTGGTTGCCACACTGACCGCCGATGCCGGTCTGGTCGAGGCTACCAGCCCTGCTCCGGCGCCCAGCGGTGGCACGACCTATTCGTCGGGCACATGGACGATCGGCACGCTCGCTCCGGGGGCTGATGTAACTCTGGTTATCTACTACGACATTGACTCAGGGGCAGTGCCTTCCGGAACAACCGATCTGTACCTGCATGCTTCGGTCGGGGCCACAACCTATGACCCGAACTCGGCAAACAACACGGCTGAGGACTACATCTCCCTCTCCAGCGACCTGAGCGTCACCCAGACGATTGAGGGCGACACGGGCGATCCGGTCACCGTCAGCGCCGATGGACATCGGACTCTGGCCGACCGGGGACAGTGGATCAACTATATCCTTGAAGTAACCAACTCCGGGGCAGGGGCGGCGACCAATATCACCGTCCTCAACGCGGGGGCCATCCGCTCCTTCAGTGCGCTGCGCGATATTTCGGTTCAGCAGGTTCCTCCGGGCGCGACGTTGCAGGCCGATGACACGCTGGTAATCCCCCAGCTAGACCCCGGCCAGACGGTGCAACTCATCATCCGCGCCAGGGTTCGGTTCAACGTCAGCTACGCCGGGCGCTGGTGGCAGAACACCGTCACCGTCTCGGCCAATCCAGACAACGACCCCAACTCGGCCAACGATAACGATACCCATACGCTGGTCGTGAGGCCGGAGCCGCTCTTCGTCAACGCCGGGCATGAGGGATACTCGTACTGCCAGGGGGACAAGATATGGGGAGCCGAGGACCCGCAACTGGGCCAGGACTACACCTGGCAGCAGAACCAGCCTTATAATGGTGGGGCCAACTCATGGGGCTACTGGGGCAGCCCGGCCCGCAGGAACGGGTTCACCAGCCCGACCGTCCTGAACGCGCCCTCCAACCAGGGCGGTGTCCCGCTCCAGGGTGACGGGCAGGCGCTGTTTACCTGCCGGATGTACCGCAGCGGTGGCCGTCAGTTCGGCTACACATTTGATAATCTGCCTCCGGGGACATATGATCTGTTCCTGGCCTTCGAGGAGATGGTCGGCTCGTTTGACGAGAACGACCGCCTGTTCTCCGTCGAGGCCTCAGGCAACGGCGGTACATCGTGGACTTTCCTGCTGGGTGCTTCGCCGAACGGCTATAGCATCGTCGGAGACGTGATGAGCACATACGGCCTGCCCAACGATAACTATGCGCACTATGTCTACGTCCTCCGGCACTTCACCGTCACGGTGGATGACGGCGGGCAGTTGCAGATACGACTGACGGGCGATGACTATAGCTGGAACACAGAGAACGCCCTGTTGATGGGGGTAGGAATTCGCTACGCGAATCCCTGATTGATGACGATCTACCGGGCCACCCGGTGACATGCCGGGTGGCCCCCGCCAGAGCGAGCGATAGATGGTAGACCTTGGCCTCTCCAATCCTGTAGATAGTGAGCCGGAGTCAGAACACGAACCATTCAGGTTAACGCTGGAGATGGTTCTGGCGTTGACTCTGGGCGTACTGCTGATCATCGGCCTGCTGATCGGCATCGGGTTGCTTCTGTTCCGGGGCAAGGGCTCAGGCGAGCAGGTGGCCGCTGGCCAGAGCGCCGTAGACTTTGACATCCCGACGGCCCGCGAAGCGTATGTTCCGGCGGTTGAGGTCATCCGGCAGTGGGATGCAGGTGCGCAGCTTGCCAGTGCCGCCGGAGCCTGGACGCCTGTAATCAATCGAGCCCAGTTGGAAGCAGGACGCACCGGCTGGACGTTCCATTTCTACCTGCCAGATTCGGGCCAGATGGCTACCGTCGTTGTGGATCGGGGAGGCGGCGCACGGGTGACAGACACCCAACCCTGGGAAACACCGCCGGCCCTGTTAAGCGACATGAACTGGGGGGTGGATAGTCCTCAGGCGATCTCCGTCCTGCTGGATGCCTGTGGCGCTGTTCTGGAGAATGAGCCGCAGGCCGAAGTGCAGGCCCGCCTTTCGCTGGCGGCGGACAACAGACGCCTGCTGTGGCAGCTCCAGGTACTCTCGGCAGAGAATGAGGCGCTGTGTGCTGTTAACGTAGACGGAACGACCGGTCAAGTGAGGTGACACCGTGATTGAACGACTAAGAGAACCCCAATCAACCACCGCCCCACGCCGCAGGAAGGAACGGGGGCAGAGTCTGGTCGAGTTCAGCCTGACGCTCCCGATCCTGTTGCTGATCGTGGCCGGAGTGCTGGAGGTCAGCAACCTGCTGGTGAACTACAACCGACTCCAGCTCGCAGCCCGTGAGGCGGCTCGCTTCGGTGCAGCCGGTGGCTCAGACGCATTTATCCCTCAGATTGTTCAGGATGCCGCCACCCAGTCACTGGACACGGACCCGAATCGCCTGACCGTGTGGATTATCCGCCCGGTTGTGAGTGTCGTCAGCTCTAATCCGTTGGATCTGGCCTGGCAGGGAGCCGATGCGAGCAACCCGTGGGGCGTCTCCGAGGATTGCATCTACGGAAATGACTGTGCGCTGGGCAGCAATCTGAACCCCGGGGATGTGCTGAACGATCTGGAGCAGATCTACACCGACGACGTGGATAGTTCAGCAACCACCGACATCAGCGGCATTGACGGGAAGCGCGTCACCATCGTGGCGGTCTACTATGAAACCGACACGGTTCTGAACCTGCCCTTCTTCGATGTCGGGGCCGACGTAAACGGGCGAGTCCCGCTGCGGGCCCACGCCGTTTTGATGCAGGAAGTCGAGCAGGAGACCGTCAGTCGGCAGCAATCTGGCTGCACGGCTTATCCCATCATGCTCAACAGGCAACTGTTCTACCCCGGCGGATCGGCGCTGCATGAAAACGATGCCTTCACCGCCACGCGCAACAGCGAGCCCACGGTGGACGGCTTCCAGTTTGTGGCATGGCATGTCATCCCCAGCAGCGGAATATACGAATGGGACGCCAACTACCTGACCATCTCACTCACATATCCGGGGAACAGCGACGACGCCACGCACGGCTTCGTTAATATTGACGACGCCGGGGATAATCAGATGCACCGGGGCGACCGGGTGGTAAAGTCCAACTGGGAGGCGAGCGGTTCGGCCAGCACCATTGCGGCCCACATCCAGAGCGAGTTTGTTGACCCCGACCCGACCGATTTCATCCCCAGCCGCACGCTGCGGTTGCCCGTTTACGATGCGGATGCGTCGAACCCGGAATATGATAGCGGGCTGGGCACTTATCTGTATCGTATTGATGACTTCGTCGTTGTCCGCATAACCAACGTGGACTCCAATCTGGCTTCGATTGACTTCGAGTTTGTCCGCTGGGATACCAGTTGCGGCTACGCGGCTCCTTAGAAGAGCGCACGTGTTCCACTCGAACAGGCACAACCGTTCCACGGCCCGACACAGAGATGGTTAATCGTCGAGGAAGTATGATGAACAAATGGAACAGAGGTGAGACAGACAATCAGCAGAGAGGGAACCAGCCTCCTCAGCAGGAGCGCGGCCAGATCATCGTAATTCTGGCGGTCGCAATGGTCGGTCTGCTGGTAGCGGCAGGCCTGGCAGTTGATGCAGGCGTGCTGTTCATGCGCAAAGCGCAGCTTGACCGTGCGGTTGACGCGGCAGCGCTGGCCGGTGTGGTTGAACTGCGAGGCGCGCTCGCCCCCGGCGGCGGGACAGACGAACTTCCCTCAGCGCACGCACGCGGCATGCAGCTTCTGGCCGCCAACGGGATTGTGCTGACCGGAGCAGGGGACTGCCCCGACCCGGCCAACCCCGGCACTTTCTGGGACACTCACGAATACTGCGGCGAGAAGCAGCCGGGGACGGTTCCCGGTTCGGTGCGCTACGCGGTAGAAGTCCACTGGGAATCCGAGGTGTACTTCATGCAACTGGTCGGGTTTGACACCATCCCCCTCATCTCCCAGGCCACAGCAGAGTACATCCCCGTGGTGGACATCTACGCCAGCGACACGCTTCAGGTGGGGTTGCTCCGCACCTCCAGCCAGTCGGTCTTCGGCCCGGATATCTGCCCCGACTACGGGGATCCCTTCTCTCCCACGCACACCAGCGGCGGCAGCCCGAACCCTGCCTAC
The DNA here is from genome assembly GCA_011051745.1 of Chloroflexota bacterium. Taxonomy (GTDB): domain Bacteria; phylum Chloroflexota; class Anaerolineae; order Aggregatilineales; family UBA3940; genus DRKO01. The sequence continues at coordinate 4,298 of DRKO01000347.1, forward strand.
AGCGAACTCTACGGCGCATACACCTATCGCATCTCGATCCCGCCTGCCTTCCGCAGCGCTTATAACAAGGTGCGCGTTGAGCTCTGGGACCCGGATACTTATAACTCGCCTACCAGGAGCAACATCACCGTTTATCAGTTGAACGGGACATCCCTTGTACGTTCCTGCAGCAACTCCGACCGAAAAGACGTTTGCCTGCTGGACACGGGCGACTCGTCGAACCCGGTCTGGTTTGTGGCCGGTGATGAGAATCGTGGGACCGGAACGGTAGGCGCTTGCGGGCAACCCAGCAGCTATGACCCGAACCGCAACACCCGCACACTCTTCCGCCTGTTCTACTACCGCCAGCGTGACGATGGAACGCTGGAAGAGGTAGACCTGGCTTACTACATCGGCGAGAGCGACGGGACAGACCCCACCGAGGCAGCCGCCACCGACATGCACTGGGTCTCCCCCGGCGCACCGGCCAGCGAGCGCATGCCCGCCTTTGACGGCAGCCAGCGGAACTGTGTGTTCGCAGAGCTGGCCGCGTTGCCCGGCTCAACTTTCAGTGTCCCCCCGACCGATCTGTGCATTGATACCGGCGAACCGGTGACGACCGTTGAGAACTGCGAGAGCTACCGCGCCGCCCACTACGGCCCACCGGAAAGCGGCGGGTACACACAGGCAACCGAGTGCACCGGGGACGGCAACTTCATCGTTGATCTGGCTACCGAAGCTCCAGACATCTACGAGGACCCGAATACCGGGCTGGCGCAGCTTTTCCTGCAGGTGCGTGCCCTCTCAGGTGCTTCTGAGAACGGCTTTGACCTGTGGGCTGGCCCGGCTCGCTCCGAGGCCGGGAGTGGCGTGGAAGCGCCCTCCGATGTGAACGCCCGTCAGGTATACCTGCTGGGCGCGCGTTCGCTCGATCTGGACTTCCACAATTCGCAGGGTGTAGGCGTCTTCGGCCTCGGCCATCTGCCGATGAACGCTATCGCGGACTACGAGGTAGACATCCCGCTGACCTACCTCGGCCCGGAGTTCGCCGGACAGCAGATGACCATCGAGGTGTACGATCAGGACGCCGGAGCGTTAGACCCGATCCTGTTCTACTTCGACACGATCCCCATCTCCGACTGGTCAGCCTGCTACGATGACAACGGTGACGGGTACGGAACCTGCCAGTCCGTTTACGGTGTGAGTCGGCGTGGCCCGGCTGACATCCCGAACAGCAGCCGGTGGCAGAACCCGCCGTACATCTTCACCGTTCCTTCGGAAAGCGCGACCGACCCACAGGATCGTGCGCCTTTCTACGGCGGTCGCCTGATTGCACGTTACAGGCCGGGCACGAATGACACCTATGGCTGGCGGATGACGCTCGAAAGCCGCCCCTTCCTTGTCCACTGACCGGCAGGAGGAGCCCTCCACAGAGGGGCCAGGGCGGATTTGCCCGACATGCTGAATAACGTATAATACAGACAGTTGCACGGTATGGGGTGAGCCCCTGACTGGCTCACCCCGTCAATACTACCAGACGACCGGGGGATGAGCATCGCTTACCCTTACCGGACAGACTCTTAAACCAGCAGGAGAAGGATCAATATGGGCAGCACTGGCCGCCGTAGAACAGGGATCATACTGATTTTGCTGATCTTGGTGGTGCTCGTCATTGGCGCGGGAGGGCTTTTCCTCCTGCAGATGGTGGGCCGAGGCGCAGGTGAGGGCGAAGCCGCCGCCGAGGGCGGCGTGGAGGCCCAGGTCGAGGCGACCCCCACCCCCACCTCAACAGTCAATATCATTGTCGCCGCCCGCCAGATTCCGCGCGGTGCACGCCTGACGGTTCAGGATGTCCGCGTTCAGGAATGGCCTCTTTCGGTCGATCCGCCGCTGGGGGCCCTGTTCGTGGGCGAGCAGGCCGACGCTGCCGGGCTGGAGCAGGTTGAAGGGCGCATTGCCCGTGTGGACATTCTCGACGGGCAGCCCATTCTCGACTTCATGCTCACCCCCGGCGACCAGCCGACCGATCTGGCTGAGATCGGCTCGGACGCTGCCCTCCTGACCCCTTCAGGAACGGTGGTGATCGCCATGCCGATCACACGGCTATCCGCCGTCGGGTACGCGCTCCGGCCAGGCGATCACGTTGACATCCTGATGTCCTACCAGTTCGTTCAGGTTGATGAGGAGTTCCAGACTCTGCTGCCCAATCGTGGCATTATCCTGACCGACAACCCGGAGCTGGCCGCCGCGTTACAGGTTCAGGGGACGGACTTGGTCGTCGGACGGGAGGAACCGGGGCCCTTCGGCAGCACATTGCTTGTCATCCCGAACACTGAGGCTACGGGCGGGATGCTCCCCACCCGAACAACCCAGCTTGTGATTGACAACGCCATCGTGATGCAGGTAGGCAACTGGCCGATCGCCGATCTGGAACAGCCGATCGTGGTAACTCCCGCCCCCCAGCCCACCCAGGCAGCCGCAGAGGGGCAGGGAGGAGAGGAGGCAGCTCCCCCTGAAGGAGCGGAGCCAACGCCTACGCCGCTTCCGGCGGTCCCTGTCCCCGATATCATCTCGCTGGCGATGAGCCGTCAGGACGCGCTGGTGCTCAAATATTCGCTTGAAGTGGGGGCCGATATCACGCTGGTGCTGCGCAGTGTGCTTGATAATGACGTGGCAAACGTCCAGACCGACCCCGTGACGCTGGAGTACATCACCACTTTCTACAATGTCCAGGTTCCTCCGTCACTTCCCTATGCCCTCGATCCGCGCATCAACATGCTGGACTTCCTGGATACGTTCGGCGGCACGGCAGGCACCGGAGGAGCGGAGACAGCCGATCAGGCAGCTCAGGAATAAGGCAGAAGGGGCTGCATAAGGCGGCGGCAGGTGGTATAATCCGCTGCACTCTGGCAATGAGAGACTGTCGGTAGAAGCGCAGTGCCGGAGACAGAGCGTTCTGAAGGAGGTCGGAGATAATGGCAATCAGAAGAGGGGCCAAGAAGACGGTCGGTAAAGCCCGCAAAGGGGAGGGGCCGAAGTACATCATGAAGCTGTACTACGTCCGGAAGCCGAACGGCGCGCTGGCCCCGCGTTACGAGCGTGTTTACGTTGGAGAGAAAGGCGAGCAGGCATAGCGACGCTGCCGCTCTAACGGAGATCAGAAGCGCCCCATGCGAGAGTGTGGGGCGCTTTACAATGTATGCAGGGGTTGAGAAGTCGCTGGGAAGGCGAGATGAGACGCGCTCTGGTGCTCGGCGCAACGGGTTTTATCGGTGGGCAGATCGCGCGGGCGGCCTGCACAGCCGGTTTTGAGGTACACGGCCTGCGACGGCGACCGGGGGCGGTCGGCGCGGTGGGCGATCAGCCTCTCGTGTGGCATGAAGGTGATCTCTCGAACCCGGCCAGCCTGGAAGCCGCCATGCAGGGATGTGAAGTCCTGTTCCATGCCGCTGGGTACGCTCCCCGCACAGAGCGTAGCGTGCCGCAGGCCGTGCGTCAGGGAGTCAGCGAGATGCGGAATGTGCTGGAGGCCGCCGGGCGGGCCGGTGTGCGGAGGGTGGTCTACACCAGCTCCCTGAGCACGATCGGGCCGCCCCCGCCCGGCTCCGGTCGTCTGGCGGATGAGCGGGACGGTTATCTGCCGGGTTCGACTGGAAACGCCTACTACGAGGTCAAGTGGGCGATGGAGCACGAGGCGTTGCGGGCCACATTAAGCGGCCTGCCGGTTGTGATCCTGTGTCCGACGGCGGTGTTCGGCCCCGGTGATGTCAAGCCCTCCACGAGCGAGATTCTCCTGCGTCTGGCTCGCGGGCAGCTTCCGTTTGGCGTTGATCAGGAGACGAACATTGTAGATGGGCGTGACGTGGCGCTGGCCCACATTCGGGCAGCCACACAGGGGACACCCGGCAGACGCTACATCATCGGCGGGTACAATCTGAACGTTGCGGAGGCATTACGGCAGGCGGCGGAAGTGCTGGGCGTCAGGCCGCCCCGCTGGACGCTGAGCACAGGCACAGTGGCCCGCCTGCTGAGGGTAGCCGACGCCGTGCGCCTGCCCATTCCGGCCACGATGCGAGCGATCCCCTACTGGCAGCCGCTCAACAGCCGCAAAGGGCAGGAGACGTTTGGCTTCATTCCCCGCCCCTTTGAAGAGACGGTCCGGGACACAGTTGACTGGTTCCGTGAGCACGGATATCTTTAGTGAGCATCTCCACACAACAGTTGCAGGAAACCCACATGCCCAAGGAACTGACCAGCCGCTACATCCAGAAGAAGTTGCAGGACGAACTCGGCCTGAACAAGGAGATCAGCATCATTGCACATGTTCACCTGCCTTCCCTGGGACCGGTGCGCGGAGGAGCAGAGACCGTCGCCGGGGCGATCATGGCCTCGGTGAACACGCTGGTGATGCCCGCCTTCACCTACCAGACTCAGGTGATCCCGCAGACCGGGCCGCCCGACAACGCCATCATTTACGGGTCAGGGGATGAGCAGAACGCCAAAGCCGAGATATTCCGCCCCGATCTCCCCGTGCACCCCGACTGTGGATCGGTGGCCGAAGCGCTCCGCCGCGATGATGACACGCTGCGCAGCACGCATCCTATCCTCTCCTTTGTCGCTCAGGGGCCACACGCGCGGGAGGTACTCGCCTCTCAGACACGGAAGAACCCGCTCGGCCCGATTGCCTGGCTGGAGGCCCACGACGGGGCCGTTCTGCTGATGGGGGTTGACCAGCGTCACAACTTCTCGCTACATCTGGCCGAGCAACGCGCCGGACGAAAAACCTTCATCCGCTGGGCACTGACCATAGATGACATTGAGGAACTCCCCAACATCCCCGGCTGCATGGAGGGATTCAACGCCATCTGGCATGAGCTGGCAGACATCACGCTGGTGACGCAGATCGGGATGGCACGCTGCGAGTTGATCCCTCTCCGGCCCATGCTGGCCTATGCAGAGCAGCGTCTGCGCGAAGACCCTAACTTTCTGCTCTGTGACAAGCCCAGTTGCCTGAGCTGCCGGGCGCGGGAAGTCTGATCTCCAATCGGGGTTAGGAAGACGCCTCTTCTTCAAAAAGACGCTCGGCGTACTGCTTCAGCACCTCAATTCGCGCCGGATCGATCTCTCTCGCGTTCAGATAGCGCTCGAGTAGCTCGATAGGCGTCAGTTCCTCTGGGCGGGCAACCCCCAGCCGTGAGCGGATCGGATACTCGATGTCGCGCTGAATGGCCGCCACAAAAGCCGCCTGAGACAGCGCGTTTTTAATGTCCCGCTCGCGCAACAGGGGTTCGTTCTCCGGCGTGGCGGTGATGATCACGCGGACGACGGCATCCGTCACATCATAGTGGCGGATCTCCTCAATCACCGCCTCTGTCGGATCGGGCTGGCCGCGGACGTCTACCCGGATCGTCACAAAGGGGCGGGCCAGCAGCTCGATGAACTCGTAAGTCGTCTCACCCCGGATCAGGTTAACCCGGCAGAACCCCTTCGGATCGTGCTCCTCGCCAAAGTCAATGCGCTCAAGGCTGCCGCTGTAAACCACCGCCGGATAGCCGCCGGGGTTCATGTTCTGGTGGGAGTGGATGTGCCCCAGCGCCACATAATCCCAGACCGGATCGGCCAGCGTGCCGGGCAGCACGGCGACATCGCGCCCCAGCATAACGCCCCGCTCCGAGCCGAGCTGTGCCCCCTGAACGGTGAAATGTCCGGTCAGCACGGCGGGCATGGACAGGTCTACCTGTTCGGCCAGATTGCGGATCAGGGCATCCACCTGCTCACGCAGCAGCAGGTCAAGCTCGCCGATGCTCATGCCGGAGGTGGAGATCGATCCGAGAAGTCGCTGGCGCATCGGATAGGGAACGGTCGCCACCTGAACCGGGCCGCGTTTCGTCTCGATCAGGTGGATTTTATCCACGCGGCCCACCACCACGTTTTCCACTTCGAGCGTGTGGAAAATCTCGATGCTGGACGCCTTCTGCGCCATAGCGGGGACATCGTGGTTACCGACCAGTAACACCACCGGGCACTGCTGTGCCAGCCGCTTGATCCGGCGGGCGAACTCGCGCTGATAGGTCGGGCTGGGGGAGCTGCTCTTGAACGCATCACCGGCAAAGATCGCCAGATCGGCGTCGTGCTCTTCGGCGTAGGTGACGACATCGTCCAGGCGGTGGAGAAAATCCATCACCCGGCTGCTAATTCCGGTCTTCGGGTCAATGCGACCGTAATTCTCCATCCCGATATGGACATCGGCGAAGTGGAGCAAACGAATTGGTTCGGTCACGATGCTTTTCTCTCAGGCCCTCAGGGCAGTTCCGGCCACCACGCCCGCCGCAGCCGGGACCAGACAACCCGCCAGATCACGAGCAGAATCGTGCTCGTCCCCGTCGCGACAAGCACGAAGGAGAGGATCACCGGATGCGAGAGCAGAGCGGCCCTCAGGACGACGCCCAGCGGCCCGGCAACCAGAGCCGTTACAAGGGTGCGGACGATCACCCGGCGTAACGGGTAAAGAGCCCTGCCGGTGTAAACGCCCGTCACCGTGCCGACGATCAGCCAGGCGAGCATGAAGGGCACAGCCGTGTTGATAACCGCCCGGAAGGATGCCAGCGAAATGTCCATCCGGTGGCTGGCACGCCCCAGCAGGGCGAAGATCAGGATCGTGAGCAGGTCTCCGGCCACCAGCGCGAAGAGCTCCCAGCGCGGCAGCCAGTTCGGGTTGGCCCGGCCTGTCTCCTCTTCCTCTCCGGCGGGCGAAGTCGTATCAGGCGTGGGGGTGTCGGCACTGTTCATCACTTATGCAGCCTCGCTCTGTTCCTCTTCTTTATAACCGGTGAGTTCCGTCAGCAGGCGGAGCAAATCCGTTGCGCTGATGATGCCAACCAGCCTCTCGCCATCCATCACCGGCAGGCTTGAAATACGGTATTCGGTCATCAGCCAGGCGGCTTTCCCGATCGGTTCCTCCGGCCCGATGGTGATAACGTTGGCGCTCATGATCTCCGAGACGGGCATATACGAGAGCATATGGTAAATGTCTACCGTGCTGAGCGAAGTAATGTCGGAGGGGAGCGCCTCCCGGACATCCCCCCAGCTCACGATGCCAACCAGTTTTCCATCGTCCACGACCGGCAGGCGTCGGATGCGATGTCTGCGGATCACCTGCTCGGCTTCCAGAACGGTTGTCTGGCTGGTGATGGTGATCGGGTCGGGCGTCATCCAGTCTTTGACCAGATATTTCTCCAGCTTGTCCACCTTCTTCCTCCCCTGAGCGGTGCCTGACGCTCTCCATTATCCACCGACCAGTATACCACGATCAGGAAGCCCCGGTCACAGCCGGGGAGCGGAACAACAGGAGCACGTACCCTCGCAATCCTGCCCTGACGTGTTACAATTTCTTCCACAGGACCTCGTGGAGCAAACAAGCGGAGGAGGCGTCGCATAGTGAGCAGTCTGATCACGTTCCAGGATGCAGTGATGCGCCTGCATACCTTCTGGGCAGGGCAGGGATGCGTGCTCTGGAATCCCTACAACATTCAGGTCGGGGCAGGGACAATGAACCCCGCCACCTTTCTTCGGGTGCTCGGCCCGGAGCCGTGGAAGGTGGGGTACGTGGAGCCTTCCGTCCGGCCAGACGATGGCCGTTACGGGGACAACCCGAACCGGATGCAGCTTCACCATCAGTATCAGGTGATCCTCAAGCCCGATCCCGGCAACCCGCAGGAGATTTATCTGCAGAGCCTGGAGGCGCTGGGGATCAACCGGCGGGAGCACGACATCCGCTTTGTCGAGGACAACTGGGAATCCCCGGCCCTCGGAGCGTGGGGGCTCGGCTGGGAGGTGTGGCTGGACGGGCAGGAGATCACCCAGTTTACCTACTTCCAGCAGGCAGGCGGTCAGACGCTTAACCCGGTCTCGGTGGAGCTCACCTATGGCATTGATCGCATCGTGCTGGCCCTGCAGGGCGTTGACTCCGTCTGGGATATCCAGTGGACGGAGGGGCTGACCTACGGTGAGATATTCCACCGTCAGGAATGGGAACACTGCAAATACTATTTCGAGATTGCCGACGTTGAGGCGCTGACCGAGGTCTACAACACGTATGAACGCGAGGCGCTGAATGCGCTGGCCCTCGATCCGCCGCTTGTCCTGCCTGCCCATGACTACGTGCTGAAGTGCTCGCACCTCTTCAACGTGCTGGATACGCGGGGAGCGATCGGCGTCGTCGAACGGGCCGAGTATTTCCGGCGAATGCAACGGCTGGCAGCGAAGGTGGCCGCCGCATACGTCGCCCAGCGTCGGGAGATGGGATACCCCTGGCTGCCCGAAGGCTGGCAGGTGGACGCCGAGACCGACACGCTCACCATTCCGGCCCCGGAGCCTCCGAAGGTGAGACGCGGCACATATCCCGGAAAACCCGCGCCCTTCCTGCTGGAGATCGGGACGGAGGAACTCCCCTCCGCAGACCTCGACGCCGCGCTCAAGCAGCTTGAAGAGCTGGTTCCCGCGATGCTCTCCGGGGCCCGTCTGGACTATGAGTCGATCACCATCGGGGGGACGCCCCGCCGTCTGGTCGTCTACGTGGAGGGTCTCGCGCCTGCCCAGCGATCGGAGGAGTTCGTCCGGAGGGGGCCCCCCGCCAGAGTGGCTTTTGACGGGGAAGGGAACCCGACCAGAGCGGCGCTTGGCTTCGCCCGCAGTCTGGGTGTTGATGTAGCCGATCTGGAGCGCCGTGAAGTGAACGGCGGCGAGTACGTTGTCGCGGTTGTGAAGGAGGAGGGCCGCTCCGCGCCTGAGGTGCTGAGCGAGCGGCTCCCCGAACTGATCGCCTCGCTCCGCTTTGAGAAATCCATGCGCTGGAACTGGTCAGGCGTGGCCTTCTCGCGGCCCATCCGCTGGCTGGTGGCGCTGTTCGGGAAGGGTGTGGTCCCATTCGAGTATGCAGGCGTTCACGCCGGACGCACCACACGGGGCACACGCCCCCTCGGCTCACCGGAGATCGAACTGGCGGAGGCCAGCGCCTACTTTGACGCGCTGTCCGGGCAGGGCATCCTCGTTGACCCCGCCGCCCGCCGGGCCGAGATCGAGGCTCAGATCGGGGCGCTGGCAGCAGAGGTCGGCGGGGCTGTCAAAGATGACCCCGGTCTTCTGGATGAGGTGACAAACCTCGTTGAGCAACCAACCGCATTGCGGGGACGGTTTGGCCTGGACGACGCAGAAGCGGCGGAGTTCCTCAGGCTACCGGCCCCTGTCCTGACCACCGTCATGAGGAAGCATCAACGCTACTTCGCGGTCGTTGACGGGCAGGGCAATCTGCTGCCCTACTTCATCGCCGTGCGCAACGGGGACGCCGAGCATCTGGAAAAAGTCATTCATGGCAATGAGCACGTCATCCGGGCCCGCTTCGCCGATGCCCGTTTCTTCTACAACGAGGACATCAAGCGGCCCCTGAGCGAGTACCTGCCCGATCTTAAGGGGCTGATCTTTCAGGAGAAGCTCGGCTCCTACTACGAAAAGGCCCTTCGCCTTGAGTGGCTGACCGAACGGCTGGGGGGCCTGCTCGGTCTCAAAGATGAGGAACTTGAGATGGCGACCCGCGCGGCCCGTCTCGCGAAGGCCGATCTCACCACCAAGATGGTCGTCGAGATGACCTCGTTGCAGGGCATCATGGGGCGCGAGTACGCGCTGCTCTCCGGCGAGCCGCAGGTTGTGGCCGATGCCATCGCCGAGCACTACCGGCCCCGCTTCACAGGGGATGATCTGCCGCAGACGTGGCCGGGCGTCGTCGTTGCGCTGGCCGACCGGCTCGATAGCCTGGTGGGGCTTTTCGCCGTCGGGATGGAGCCAACCGGTTCAGCCGATCCATATGGTCTGCGCCGCGCCGCGCTGGGCATTGTCCAGATTCTTCTGGGCCGTGAGATCGATCTCGATCTGAGAGAAGCCATCGAGTGGACCGCTCAGGGCTACGCACGGGAGATGGGCAGGGAATTGGTCTCCGAGGGGGCCAGAGCAGCCGTGCTCGGCTTCATTGCCGGACGTTTGCGAGTGGTGCTCCGGGAGTCCTATCGTCATGACGTGGTAGAGGCCGTGCTCGCCGAGCAGGGGCACAATCCCTATCGCGCCGCCCGCCATGCCGAACAGCTCACCCGCTGGGTCGCCCGCGAGGACTGGCAGACGATTCTTGACGCCTACGCCCGTTGTGCCCGCATCACCCGCAGTCAGAAGGAGCAATACGATCTCAGGCCGGACCTCTTCCGGGAGGAAGTGGAGAGGAAGCTTTACGCCGCCTACACGCAGGCCGCCGGAGCCCTCGGCCCCGATCCCGATGTGGATACCTTCCTCTCGGCTTTTGAGCCGCTGGTTTCACCCATCACGGCCTTCTTTGCCCCCGCCGACGAGGGCGGAGTGCTGGTGATGCACGAAGATGAGGCGCTCCGCCAGAACCGTCTGGCCCTGCTTCAGCACATCGTCGCGCTGGCGAAAGGTGTGGCCGATTTCTCTCAGCTTGAGGGCTTCTAGAGGATCGAACTTTCGGGGTCTGTCCCCGAACCGCACCGACCGGGGGAATACAAAGAGCCTGGCGTTACCGTCAGGCTCTTTGTATGGGGGCTAATAATCCACCGTCCGCCCCTGCCCGGCGGACAGCGGGGACAATAGGATTCAGGCTACCTGCTGATCGGCATCCTCCGCCGCGGACAGGAAAGCCTTCACGTCGCCCAGTGCTCTGGCGTAAGCATCCAGCAATTCCTCGTCAGCACCTTTGAAGCGACGGAGGGCCTGGGTGGCGCACAGGGCACATCCCCGCATGGCGCGGTAACTGTCCGTCTCACACTCCATGCACCCATCCAGTCGGATCATCATCAGCACAAATGCCAGAACCTCCGGGTGGTCGGCGGGCAGGTCGAGAACCCGGTCTACCAGTTGCCGCCATTCCTCGCCGCGCATATCGCGCAGCACCGGGATAACGTAATTGGGAAATAAGAGTTCATTGTCCGTGTACATCGCCTAGCTACCTCTGCCTCTCCAAATCGCCTGCTACCCAGCTCTTGTAAAAAAACGGGCCACCCGTTGCGATAAGCAGGCCCCGCCAAGCGGTCTTTTAAGGCAGGGGGCCTGCTGGCGAGGAAAACGAAAGGGGTTTTTAAGACAACATTTCGTTTTCACAGAAGCCGTTCAGAAGCTGCTTAATTGCCTGCATTGTATGACGTGATTCTAACTTTCGTCAATATGATTCGAGTACTATGTTCGGTTTCAATTTGGTTATCCGGGCAGGAATGGTATACTTCGCCCGTCAGGAGGAATGACAAGGAGAGAGAATGATCACGGTTGAGGAGGCGCGCTCCCTTTATGAGGGAGCCGACCCGATTCACGATTTTTCGCACGTTCTGCGCGTGCTGGCCCTGGCCGAGCGCCTGGCGGAGATGGAGGGAGCCGATCGGGAGATCGTCCGGACGGCTGTCCTGCTGCATGACGTTTCCCGACCCGCCGACAGCGACCTTGCCCTGACGGCTGCTGAGGAGACCGATCACGCCGTGCTGGCCGGACGGGAGGCGCGGCGCATTCTGGCCGGTGAAGACCCGGCCTTCGTGGATGCGGTCGTTCATGCCATCGAAGCCCATCGCTTCCGCAACAACATTGAGCCGCAGACTCTGGAGGCCAAAGTCCTGTTCGACGCCGACAAGCTGGACGCTATCGGTGCGGTCGGGGTGGCGCGTGCGTTCGCATACGGAGGCCATCTGGGGCAGCCCCTCTGGGGGCCTGTAAGCGAGGGATACCGGCCCGGACAGAATAACGACGAGCCTCACACGGCCCACCACGAGTTTCACGTCAAGCTGAAGCACATCAAAGAACGATTGTATACTTCCGGCGGACGCCGGTTAGCGGAGGAACGGCATCGGTTCATGGTCGCCTTCTTTGAGCAGATGGCGGCGGAGGTGGAGGGTAGACGATGAGCAACACACTCCCCCTCAACAACCAGAACGGCACAGAGAGCACGACCCGGTCTTTCGTTAAAGCTGTTTCGTGGCGTCTTGTCGCGTTTGTCATACTGGGAGTGATCTCGTATCTCTTCACGGGAAGCTGGAAAGAAACCACACTGATCACGCTTGCCTACAACATCGTTCAGATTTTCGTGTACTTCGCCCACGAGCGGGTATGGGATCGGATTCGATGGGGACGCCCCGATGGAGTCGAACTGCCCCACGCCGACGAACTGGAGCCCGCCGAGGCTGAGATGATCCGGGAGCACCTTCGAGAGCTGGGATACATCGAGTGAGGTTGCCAGAGGTGGCACAGTATGACCCCTCAAATCGCGCTTACGCTTTCGATCATTGCGGTTGCCGTCATTCTGTTTGCCACCGAGAAGATACGCGCCGACGTGGTCGCCCTGCTTGTTCTGCTCACGCTGGTTCTGACCGGCCTTCTTGACTCAGGGCAGGCATTCAGCGGCTTTGCCAGCCCGGCGGTGGTGACCGTCTGGGCGGTCTATATCGTGTCCGGGGGGCTGTTCAAGACGGGCGTGGCCGACGTGCTCGGCGAGCGGATCATCCGCCTGGCGGGGAACAGCGAGCCCCGGCTGGTCGCCATCCTGATGATCACCTGCGGGCTGATGTCGGCCTTTATGAACAACATCGGGGCGACCGCCATCCTCCTGCCTGCCGTGATGGGCATCTCCCGCCAGTCCAGAATCCCCGCCTCGCGGCTTCTCATCCCGCTTGCCTTCTCCTCCCTGCTGGGCGGCAATATGACCCTGATCGGAACGCCCCCGAACGTTCTGGCGGCCAGCATCCTGGCCGAGCGAGGGGCTCAGCCGTTCGGCTTCTTCGATTTCACCCCTACCGGTCTGGTGGTCTTCGGTGTGGGCATACTCTATATGGTCTTCATTGGCCGCCACCTGCTGCCCGTCCGGGAGCAGGTGGAAGGGCTCCCGCAGGTGCACCTGCTGCGGGAGTACATCAGCGAGGTCAGAGTCCTGCCGGATAGCCCTCTGGCGGGCAAGACGCTGGTCGAATCTCGTCTGGGAGCGGACTACGATCTGACCATTCTGGCTATCGTTCGGGACGGCAGAACACAGACCGCCCTCCACAGCCAGACGCACATCCAGCCCGGCGACCTCCTGATCGCGGAGGGGTCTATCGAGGACCTGATGCAGGCCCATAAAACACTGGGGCTGGCGATTGAGGCCGAGCCGTCGCTGGAGCTGACCGATCTGGACACCGGCAGGATGTGCATCATCGAGGCGACGCTGGCCCCCCGTTCCCGCATGATCGGGCGCACTCTGGCGGAAGCCCGCCTGCGTGAACAGTTCGGCTTCACCGCTCTGGCGATCTGGCGACAGGGGGAGGTGATCACCCGCCGCCTGCGAGATGTGCCACTCCGGTTCGGGGACGCGCTGCTGCTGTACGGGCCACGTCACCGGGTGGCGGCACTGGGGGAGAGCGGCGGTTTTCTGGTGCTGGAGCCGGTTCAGATCGAGACGCGCCGCACTCACAAGGCCCCTCTGGCCCTCGCCGCGCTGGGGTTAGCGCTGGGGCTGGTCATCGTGGCCGACTTCAGCATCTCGGTCGCGATGGTCATCGGGGCGGTGCTGATGGTGCTGACCGGCTGCCTGTCAATGGATGAAGCCTACCACAGCATCGAGTGGCGCAGCATCTTCCTGATCAGCGGGATGCTGCCGCTGGGGCTGGTGATGGACTCCACCGGCACAGCCCGCTTTCTGTCCGATCTGATCACGGGGACGATAGGCGGGCTGGGGCCACTGGGCATTCTGGCAGGGGTTTATATCCTCGCCTCCCTGCTGACCGAGTTCATGTCGAACGCCGCCGCCACTGTGCTCGTCGTCCCGATCGCCATTGATACCGCTCTCGGGCTGGGGGCCAGCCCCCATGCCTACGTGCTGGCGACCGTTATCGGCTCCTCCACCAGCTTCCTGACGCCGGTCGGCCATCAGGCCAACGTGCTGGTTTTTGGCCCCGGCGGATACCGCTTCTTCGACTATACGCGTGTTGGCGGCCCGCTCTACTTTCTTATTCTGGGAGCGACTCTGATCGTCCTGCCGCTTCTCTGGCCGCTCGTTCCCTGATCCTGCGGAGCGCCTTCCCTCCCCGCCACATACCGATCAACCCGACCAGCCCGATCCCCTCCACCAGCCACAGAAGGGGCACGTTCCGCCAGTTGACGAAGATCGAACCCAGAATATAGGCCCAGTTGGCCGGAGTTGCCGCCCGACGGGCCACCAGCCCCGGATCGAGATGGTAGTTATACGAGAAGGCGATGTGGGCCATCATGTTGCGGACCGAGAGGAACAGCAGTCCGTAGAAGGCGAACAGCAGAGCGGTTTTCCAGACTGGATGATCGATCCGATCAAGGCGGGCCAGCGCGTAGCCGAGCGGCACAAACCACAGCCCCAGAAAAGGAACCATATAGCGTCCATCGGCGGTGAAGCCGCTGAAGGTATGATGCTTTGAGAAGAGCAGCAGATAGCCGAGGAACAGCCCCAGCACCGGCAACGCTTCTCGCCAGCGCCCTCTGAGATACGGCCAGACACCCGCCAGCGCCACCAGCGTGACCGGCATCAGCAGGAACAGCCCCTGATTCTCTTCCCCCAGCGCGTCGAAACCGTACCACAGCATCGCCGGAAGGCCCTGCCGGAGCGGGACATCAAACGTGGTGGCGAAGCTGGCCGCCCAGGGATAGTTCACGGCGAAGTGATAGGAGGTGGTGAACGGCCCGCCGAAGTTCAGCGTGTTGTACCAGAGCAGAAATCCGAGCGGCAGGGAAGCCCCCACGCCCCCGGCGATCAGCGCCAGCCCTCGACGGGGACCATGAAGAAGGGAGCGGTTGAGCCGCACCGCCAGATAGAGACCCACGAGCGCAGCGAAGATGGCGCTGGAATACTCCACCACGACAGAGAGGCCAAGCACCAGCCCCAGCAACAACGCCGCGCTGGCCCTCAGCCGTCCGGTGCGGGCGATCAGAAGAGCCAGCGCCACCCCGCTCAGCACCAGAAAGGCCGATACGCTATGCGAGAACAAGACGCCGCCGTACTTCCAGTTGAGCGACCCGAAGGCAAATGCCAGGCTGGCCGTCAGCGCGGCGAAGAAGGGGAGTTCGGCGCTCCGTA
>DRKO01000348.1 GCA_011051745.1 Chloroflexota bacterium
ATGCGGCCCGTCATCCCCATGGCAGGCCACGCAACGTACGCCATCGCTCTCGATGACCTGCTGCTCCTCGATGGTGGTATTCAGCAGGTGCCAGGCGACTGCTCTCAGGTGATCCCGGTTCCGATCCATGTTGCCGTACACGAACAGGACATCCCAGCCGACAAAGGCTTCCATAATGGGCGAGGTCGTCAGGTCACCGCAGTGGATGACCCGCTCTACCCCGTGCTCTGCGAAAACCCGGAGGGCCCGACGGGTGTTCTCAATGTTGTTGTGGGTGTCTGATAAGATGCCCAGCTTCATTCGCCACTCTCCCAAAAGATCTTCTGGCGGTATTGTAGTCGCCCCTCATGGAATGAAAAAGTCGCGACGGTTATCCGGGTGGCCTGTCGTCTGCCCTGCCTTCGGAAAAGCTTTGTGGCCGCTCTGTTCAGAGCCGGTGAGACGTGCTACAATCACGGCCCCAATCGCGTAAAAACTGGAGGAAACGGCCTTGCCATCCCCCCTGCTTGACGGTC
Source organism: Chloroflexota bacterium (assembly GCA_011051745.1). Classification (GTDB taxonomy): domain Bacteria; phylum Chloroflexota; class Anaerolineae; order Aggregatilineales; family UBA3940; genus DRKO01. The sequence goes on from DRKO01000348.1 coordinate 516, forward strand.
TGAACGACGCCCAGCGTGAGGCGGTCACCGTCCCTGATGGTCCGGTTCTGGTGCTCGCCGGGCCGGGCAGCGGCAAAACACGGGTGCTGACCCACCGCATCGCCTGGCTGATTCAGGAGCACGGCGTCCCGCCCTGGCGCATCGTCGCTGTCACATTCACCAACAAAGCGGCCAGAGAGATGCGCCAGCGGGTTGAGCGCCTGCTGGGAAGCGATCTCAGGGGGCTGAAGCTGGGGACGTTTCACGCCACCTGTGCGTATATCCTGCGGCGTGAAGCCGATTTCCTCCCTCTGACGCGGGATTACGTGATCCTCAACACCGCCGACCAGCGGGCCCTGATGAAAGAGGTCGTGATCAACGACCTCAATCTGGACGTGAAGCGTCACCGGCCAGAACGCTTCCTCGCCCGCATCTCGGAGGCCAAAAACGAGATGATCACGCCGGAAACCTACCCCGTCAGAAGCTATGAGGACGAGACCGTCAAACGGGCATACGAGTATTACCAGACGCGCCTGCTGGCCCTGAACGCCGTTGACTTCGACGATCTGCTGCTGCATGTCGCGCATCTCTTCGAGCAGAATCCGGACGTGTTGGCCCGCTATCAGCACAGCGCCGAACACGTGCTGATAGACGAATTCCAGGACACGAACAGTGTCCAGTACCGGCTGGTGCGCCTCCTGAGCGGCCTTCACCGCAACCTTTTCTGTGTGGGCGATGAGGATCAGTCCATCTACCGCTGGCGCGGGGCCGACTACCGCAACGTCCTGCGTTTGCGGGAGGACTACCCCGACCTGCGGGTTATCCTGCTGGAGCAGAACTACCGCTCAACGCAGGTGATTCTGGATGCCGCTCAGGCGGTGATCAGCAAGAACCCCCACCGCACACCCAAGAACCTGTTTACAGAGCTGGGCGAAGGCCCGCAGATCGTGCTGTATGAGGCTTTCAACGAGGAAGAAGAAGCCCGCTTCGTGATTGATACCATCGCGGGGCTGGTCGCCAGCGGGGAGACGAATCCCGGCGATTGCGCCGTGATGTACCGCACCAACGCCCAATCGCGTGTGCTGGAGGAGGCCTTCGTCCGCGCCGGGTTGCCCTACCGGCTGGTCGGGGCGGTGCGCTTCTACAACCGCCGTGAGATCAGAGACCTGATCGCCTACCTGCGGCTCATCCACAATCCAGATGACGATCTCAGCCTGCAACGGGTGATCAATACGCCCCCGCGCGGCATCGGCAAAAAGACGCTGGACACCCTCTTCACCTGGGCCAGGGCAGAGGGCCTGACGCTGTACCGGGCGCTTGAGCGCCTCTCCCGCGATCCGGAGGCCGGACCGTTCAGCGGTCGGGCACGCAACGCCCTGATACGCTTCAGACAATTGCTCGACGGCTGGCGCGGGGTGCGGGACAGGCTGCCGACCGGAGAGCTGCTCCGGCTTGTGCTGGACGAGACGGGCTATCAGGACTACCTGCGCGATGGAACCGGTCAGGGTGATGAGCGCTGGGATAACGTGATGGAGTTGCTGAACGTGGCCTCCGCCGAAGAGAATCAGGCTCTGGCCGACTTTCTGGCAGGGGTTTCCCTCGTCTCTGACGTGGATGACCTGCCGGAGCAGAGCAATGCCCCGATGCTGATGACACTGCACGCCGCCAAAGGGCTGGAGTTCGACGTTGTGTTTATCGTCGGGCTGGAAGAAGGCATCCTGCCGCATCAGCGCTCACTGGACGATCCGGAGCAGATGGCCGAGGAACGCCGCCTGATGTATGTCGGCATGACGCGGGCGAGGCGATACCTGATGCTGACTCACACCTTCCGGCGCAGCGTCTGGGGATCGGAGTCTCTGAATGAGCGTTCCCGCTTCATTGATGACATCCCTCCTCATCTGATCCTGTCGGCGGGGAACATCCAGTCGGCTTACCGGCGGATGACCACCTGGGGCGGGGGCAGCACACCGCCGCGCGTCAGGCAGGAGGAGCCCTCTTCCGACCAGCCCTCGAGACGGTTCAAAGCCGGGCAACGTGTGTTACACCCCCGCTTTGGTGAGGGGATCGTCGTCGAGAGCCGCCTCAGTGGCAGCGATGAGGAAGTCAGCGTGGTTTTCAACGGGGGAGACATCAGGCGGCTGATGGCGAGCCTGGCGAACCTCACGCCGCTTGATGGCTGAGGGGCTACCCCTCCAGCTTCTTGATGGGCAGGTAGGCCCTCACCTGTGTGCCTTCACCGGGGGCTGACTCGATCTCAACGCGCCCGCCGATGGCGAGGGCACGCATCTCCATGTTGGATAGGCCGTGCCCCAGCGGATGCGCCACCCGGTCGGGTGAGAACCCCCGTCCGTTGTCGCGGACACCGACAACCAGTTCCTCTCCGTCCTGAAGCTCAAGACGCACATCCACATGCGTGGCCGCCGCATGTTTGGCAGCGTTGGCAAGTGCCTCCTGAATAATGTGGAACGCAACAACGGCCACCCGTTCACTCAGGCGGCCATTGATCTCCCCGTCATAGATCAGGCTGACATCGGCCAGCGTGTTGGTCTGGAACTCGTTGGTCAGTGCCCGGAGCGCCCCGAACAGATCGTGTCCCTGAAAGCGTTCCGGGCGCAGGTCGAGAATGTAGTTACGAATGTCCTTGATGATCGTGTTCAGCCCGTCAATCGCCTCGCGGAGACGCTCACGGGCGTTCATCACCTCTTCATCGTCCAGAAGATACGCCGCGTGCTCAAGCGTCAACCCGACGGCGTAGATCGACTGGATGATGCCGTCGTGCAGGTCCATGCCGATCCGCTCGCGTTCCTCCAGAATGGCAAGGCGCTGCACACGCTGGTAAAGCCGTGCATTCTCAATCGCGACCGCCGCATAGGCGGCCAGCGTCTCGATGATCACCTGATCGTACTCGCTGAACTCCGCCGCCCCGACCTTGTCGGCCAGGTAGAGGTTGCCGAGCAGCTTCCCCCGCCAGCGGATCGGCACACCGAGGAAACTGGTCATATGCGGATGGTGCTCACAGAAGCCCGCCGAACGAGGGTCTTCGCTGATGTTCGGGATGCGTATGGGCTCCGCATCCGGTCTGAGCAATTCCCCCAGCAGCCCCTTGCCTTCCGGGAGGCGTCCGATCTTCCTGATCTGCTCTTCGGTCAGGCCAGAGGTCACAAACTGGACGAGGTGGCGGCTCGAAGGGTCGGGGATTCCCAGTGCGGCGTATCGCGCCTGGACTAACTCACGGGCCAGCGCAACGATCCGATTCAGCACAATGGGTAACGACAGCTCCGATGTGATGGTAAGCGCCGCCTCATGAATGGCGTCGAGCGCTTCAGGCGGCAGATTATGGAATTGTGGCTCTGACATATACCGGTAGTCGCTTCGTCGCTTCTTAAATGTACCCCCTTAAGTTTACCACAAATTCGAGTTAAATCACCGACTTTCACAGTTTGCCGCCCCTGCCCCGCCTGAAACTCTCTTGCCCTTCCCCTCCGAACCGGTTAGACTGTCCCCACCGACCCTACATCACACAGGTATGATTCATGAGCGAGCAGCAACCTATACAGGCAATTCTGCTGGGGCTGGCACTGGGCGACGCGCTCGGCTGGCCGATCGAATTCCTCTCCCTCCAGAAAATCCACACCATCTACGGCCCGGATGGCATCCAGCAGCCGCCCGATCCCGCCCTCGTGACCGACGACACTCAGATGACGATCGCCATCGGGGAGGCTCTCGTCGAGGCGGGGGAGGCCGATCTGGATACTCTGATGGAGGCCGTCACGCGGCGGTTGATTGCGTGGAGCAACTCACCCGAAAACGACCGTGCTCCCGGCCACACCGTCACCGAGGCGATCCGGACCCTCGAAGCGGGTTCCTCGTGGCGTGAGTCGGGGAATGCCATCGCGGAAGGATGCGGCTCGGCGATCCGCGTTGCCCCCATCGGGTATCTCAATCAGCATGATCCGGAGCGCCTCCGCGAGGTGGCCCATGCCGTCGGGCTCATCACCCACGCCCACCCGTCCGCGCAGGCCGCCGCCATCGCCGCCGCCTATCTGGTCAAGCTGGCGCTGGATGGCGTCCCGCCCGACGAGTATCTCCCCCGCACCCTTGAGTTCACGACGGGCATCTCTGACGAGTTCCGCGATACGATGCTGCGGATCGAGCACGTGAGCCAGTGGGCGGATGAACTGGCCGCCATCATGTACATCGGTAACGGCTGGGTTGGCAGGGAAACGGTCGCCATGGCGGTGTACTGCGCAATGCGCTACCCTGACGACTACCCGGGCGCGGTGCGGCGGGCCGTCAACATCCCCGGCGATTCGGACTCGGTGGGGTGCATCACGGGCGGGCTGGTCGCTGCCCGGCTGGGGCTGGATGCGATTCCGGCGGACTGGATCGCCCGCCTCGAACACCGCGACACGCTCACAGACCTGGCAGAACGTCTGGCGGACAAGAAGCGGAGCCTGTACGGGGCCTCATAGAAAGCAGGTCACAGATGGAAGACAGGATACTCTCTCTGGAAGAGGCCGCCCGGCTGGTTCGGCCCGGCGACACGCTGGCGCTGGGCGGCATCACGCTGTACCGGCGTCCGGTGGCCTTTGTGCGTGCTCTGCTGGCCTGTGATCGCCCCCCCGCCGATCTGACGCTTTTCTGCTTCACCGCCTCCTATGAGAGCGATTTGCTCATCGGGGCGGGGCTTGTCTCCCGCATTCGGACCTGTTACGCCGGGCTGGAGGTATTTGGCCTGGCGCCCATGTTCACGCAGGCTGCCAATCAGGGAACGCTGGAGATCATCGAGGAGACGGAAGCCAGTCTGTCTTTTGGTATCCGCGCCCATCTGGCGGGCGTAAGCTTTATGCCCGGCCTCGGCTGGCTGGGAACCGACCTGCCTCGCCTGCGCCCCGACGTGAAGATCATTGACGATCCCTACCGCCCCGGAGAGCAGGTCGTCGCCTTCCCGGCCATCTCATGGGATGTGGCTGTCATTCATGCCCTCAAAGCGGATCGCTCTGGAAATGCCCTGCTGAACAGGAATCTGGGGGCCGATGTGGAACTTGCGCTGGGGGCCAGGCGTGTGATCGTCACCGCTGAAGAGATCGTCGAGGGCTTCGATCAGCCGATTGACATCAGCGGCGCGACGGTGAGCGCCGTCGTCCACGCCCCTCAGGGGGCCTGGCCCACATCGTGCTATCCGCTCTACCCCGTCGCGGGCGGGGAGTTGTTGCGCTACATCGAGGCCTGCAACGCGGGTGAATTCCGGGCCTATCTTGACGAATTACAGGAAAAGGCAGGCCACTGAGTAAACGGGCCAGCTTCCCCGGACACACGCCCACAAGCCCTCAGTATCCGCGCTTTCGATCCACCACGTTGATCAGTTCCTCTCCGGCCAGGAAACGCCGCAGATTTTCCGCAAACAGTTCAACAGAACGCTCATTGTAATGGGGCGAGAAGCCGGAGACATGGGGGCTCATGATCACGTTAGGGAGTCCCCAGAGGGGGCTTTCCGGCGGCAACGGCTCCTGACTGTACACATCCAGCGCCGCCCCGCCGATCGTCCCCTCCTGCAACGCGCTGATCAGTGCCTCCTCGTCCACCACCTCGCCCCGCGCCACGTTGATCAGGATCGCATCCGACTTCATGGCAGCCAGCGCGTCAGCGTTGATCATATGGCGGGTTTCAGGGGTCAGAGGGACGGTCAGCACCACGTAATCGCACTCCTTCAGGAAGGAGCGGAGCGCCTGCGGCGGGTAGATTCGGTCGGGGATGTCGCCCTCCGGGTCCCCTGTGCCGGGCAACGTGTAGTCGTCGCTGGCAAGGTTGCGCACGTCCCGTTTCACGGCCAGCACCCGCATCCCGAAGGCCTGTGCCAGCCGCGCCACCTCCCGCCCGACGCTCCCGTAGCCGACGATGCCGACCGTAGCCCCGCGCAACTCATCGGGGACGTATCGCTTCCAGCGGCCCTCAGGCCATGTTGCGCTGGCCTTGTCCTCCATCATCCGCAGAAAGCGGTGGCCGAACGCCAGCATTTGCCCCAGAACGTACTCCGCCATCGAGGTCGCATGGATGCCGCTAACCGTCGTAAAAATCACGTCGCTGCTGGTGAAAAGGGGATGCTCCAGAATTTGATCCACCCCCGCCAGGTGCATCTGCACCCAGCGCAGATGCGGCGCGTCGCCGGGCTCTGGAAAGACATCCCACGTGTACAGGATTTCGATCTCCCCCAGAATGTCCGCGACTTCCTCCGGGCTGTGTGCCTCCTGCTGGATGATCGAAAGGCGCGGTGAGACCTGCGCCAGCTTCTTGATCAGATCCTCCGAGAGGGAGAGCGTGACCAGTACGTTGATTGGCTCCGTCATCTGATTTCCCTTCTCACCAGGCCAACTGAATATGCAGAAGATTCGTATTCGGTCAGGTTGCTTATTGTACCCTCCTGCGATAGCGCCAGCGATCCGCCGATCAGAAACCATCAGGGGAAGATGTCGGAATGCGGGAGATCACGCGCACAGTCGTCAGACCCATCGCCAGTGCCCCGCCGATCAGCATCGTCTCAACCGCGTTGGTCAGTCCGCCGTCAATGTTGCCCGCCGCGAATTCCAGCATTGTGCCGAAGGCCGGGACGCCGGGAACCATGGCGATGACACCCGTCACGGTGAAGGTCACGCGCGGCGTCCGATAGAGGCGTGCCAGCGCGTAGCCCATCAGCGCGACGGCCAGCGCACCGAGATAGGACCCGCCGACCAGGCTGGCCCCCAGCGTGACTGCCAGCAGGCGCACCATGCGCCCGACTCCGCCGGTCACGCTGCAGGCGAACAGCGTCCGGCGGGGAACGTTGAACAGCAATCCAAAGCCGAGCGTGGCAATGAAAGCCAGCCCGAACTCACGCAGATAAGGCCACAGGAAACCAGCCATGCTCATGGCATAAATCCCCAGGCCAGAAACAGCAGCATCCCCAGCGCAATCCCGGCGGCCATCAACGCGGCGTAGGCTCCCCGCGCCATGCCGGAGATGATATCCCCCGTTGCCAGATCGATCACGGCGGTCACAAGCGGAACCCCCGGCACAAGCTGGAGGGCTGCCGCGATGGGAGCCAGATCGGGCGAAGGGCAGGCCAGCGCGCGGCAGCCCAGCACGCTACCTGCCGTCGCGGCGAAGGCGGCCAGCACGATCACCATCAGAGGGATCAGGCGTGCGGGTCTGAGCGCGACGCGCAGGATCATCGAGAGGGCCGCTCCGAGCACGGTCGCCAGAAACTCCCGCCAGCCGCCGCCCAGC
>DRKO01000349.1 GCA_011051745.1 Chloroflexota bacterium
AGATTTGCCCTCCGGTCGAACTCCACGGAGGCGTATAGCGAATGGCATAGAGCATAGGGCGTGTGGCGAGGGCGAGGCGGGCCCTGCCCCTGCGGGCACGCATTTGTGATCGGGCACAAGTGATAGTACACTTGTGCTACCAACCCCTTTGCCAGAGAACAGGGCATCACTACAATTGCAGGACGGGGCAGGCCCTGTGCCCCGCGACCGGACTTCGAGGACATGATGGGCGAAAATATCTGCGTGTACTGCTCTTCCAGCGATGCCATCGCCGCCGACTTTTTCGAGGCCGCAGAGGAACTGGGCGCTCTGCTGGCCCGCCGGAAGAAGGTGCTCGTCTATGGCGGCGGGAGGCTGGGACTGATGGGCGCGCTGGCCCGCGCCGTTCACCAGAACGGAGGGCGAGTCGTGGGCGTCATTCCAGAGGCGCTGCTCCCGCAGGTTTACGAGCCTGCCGACGCGATGGTCGTCACCCGCGACATGCGCGAGCGGAAAGCCGTCATGGAATCCCGCGCCGACGCCTTTATAGGGTTGCCCGGCGGATTCGGGACGCTGGAAGAGGTGCTGGAGACCCTGACACTCAAGCAGCTTCATTTTCACGAGAAGCCGATCGTGCTGATCAACGTGCGGGGCTTTTACGACCGTCTGCTTGATCTGTTTGAATATATTTACGCCGAGCATTTCGCCAAGCCGGAATTCCGACACCTGTACCACGTCGCCCACAATCCGGCGGAGGCGCTGGATTATATCGAGACCTACCGGCCCGTTTCCCTGCCCCGCAAATGGACGGGGGATGACGGGGGAGACCCTTCAGGGCGGGGCCGGTAGAGGTTTGAGAAGCACCTGTAGCGAGGAGGATCGGGGCCGTTGCTTGAGGAACGTATACGACGGGTTTCAGAGCAACTGTTGACGGACAGCAGCCTGACCGACAACATGGAGGACGCGGAGGCCAACCGATTGATCGAATGGGGGCTGGCCGTCGCCCGGCGATTGTGCGAGGAGACATCCGGCATGGATGACGCCGGAGCCGAGGAATACCTCGATGCCATGATGGGCAAACTGCGGCGCACGATGCGGCGGATTGATAAACTGGTCGGGTCGCTGGCGTATGGCGGCGCATCGGGAGAGGTCTCCGGCAGGCTACGGCGCGTCTTCGATGCGGCGGCTGATCTGCCGGTGCTGGCGCTCTCCGCCCCCGATGACATAGAGAACATCGGGCAGGCCATCGAGGCCATGCCACCCGACGCTGCTCTTGGTCGGGTGCTGTCTTATCTCTCGCTGCCGGAGGCTCCCCCCGACGAGACGAGCGGGGAATCCCCCCCGGAGGAGGGAGAAGATGTTGCGGCTCTGGAGCAGAACCCGCTTCTGCTGGCGTCGGGCCTTGAAGTCCCTTCCGCCGGATCGGATTCTCCCCCAAGCTCCGGGCTGCCGGAGGAATCCCCTTTAGACGAGACGACCCCGGATGAGGATGGAGGCAATGAATAGACCGAGAGATCGTTTTGCGTGGTTTGGCCGTCTGGCGTTGATCCCTGTTCTGCTGCTGGCGGCGGTCACGCTGGCGGGATGCGAGGACTTCGATCAGTTCGCCCAGGAGGTTGCCGATCAGTTGCTCGTTGAGCTGGAGAACGAGCTCAACAGCCAGATGACTCAGCAGGCGGCGGAGGAGGCCTCCATCCCCCTGGAGAGCAGCGGGACGGGCAGTTACTACGCCGTCTACTTCACCGATCCGGCCAGCACCAGCCCCGACCTCAGCAACGGCATCGAGAACCACCTGATTGACCTGATCAACGGGGCGCAGAGCACCATAGACGCCGCCATGTTTGAATTCAACCTCCAGAACGTGGCCGATGCCCTGATCGCCGCCCACCAGCGCGGGGTGCAGGTGCGCGTGGTCTATGATGACGAGCACACCGAGGACGATCCCCAGATCGAAGAATTGATAGACGCCGGTATCCCCGCCGTCCCCGACGAGCGAGGGGCGTACATGCACAACAAGTTTTTCGTCATCGATCAGAGCGTTGTGTGGACCGGCTCGCTGAATATCACAGTGAACGGCAGCTACTTCAACAACAACAACGTGATCGTGATCCGCTCCGCGCGGCTGGCGGCCAACTACGCGACCGAGTTCGAGGAGATGTTCAACGGGGAGTTCGGGCCGAGTTCCCCGGCCAACACACCCAGCCCCGTCTTTTCGCTGGACGGCATCCGGATCGAGAATTACTTCGCGCCGGAGGATGCGGTGATGGAGAAGGTGATCCGGGCGGTTGAAGGGGCCACGCAGAGCATTCACTTTATGATCTTCGCCTTCACCGACGATGATCTGGGGGCGGCGATGATCGAGCGGGCCGGGCAGGGCGTCGAGGTGGTGGGCATCTTTGAGTCGCGCGGGGCAAACACCGAGTACTCGGAGTGCCCGGCGCTCCTGAACGCCGGGCTGGATGTGCGGCTGGACGGGAACCCGCGCACCTTTCATCACAAGGTGATCATCATAGACGGGACGACCGTCGTAACCGGATCGTTCAACTTCAGCGCCAACGCGACCGAGTCCAACGACGAGAATCTGGTGATCGTCCATGATCCGGCGGTGGCGGCTCTGTACGAGGCCGAGTTCAACCGACGGCTGGCGGAGTCTCGACTGCCGGTCGGCGGCGAGTGCCTGAGCGAGTAGAGGGAGCGGCTTTGCCGTCAGTGTGACGTGAAGAGTGGAGGGAGAGAGTTAGATGCGTTTTGTTGAAGCTCCGACCAACTTTTACCTTGGCGCACGTGTGGACCCGGAAACGGGACAGGTGATCCCGGACGATGTGGTGTATTACGACTCGCGCGATCTGACGACGCACGGCGTGATTCTGGGGATGACGGGGAGCGGCAAGACCGGCCTGGGCGTCGTCATTCTGGAAGAGGCCGTTATAGACAACATCCCCGTTCTGGTGATCGACCCCAAAGGCGACATCACCAACATGCTGCTCGCCTTCCCCGACCTGACGCCGGAGTATTTCAAGCCCTGGGTTAACCCGGAGGACGCGCTCCGCGCCGATCAGGCGCTCGACGATTACGCCCGCACGGTGGCGGAGATGTGGCGCGAGGGGCTGGCTCAGTGGGGGATCACCAACGAGCGGATTCAGACCTACCGCTACGGGGCGCGTTTCAGCATCTACACGCCCGGCTCGACGGCAGGCCTGCCGATCAGCATCCTGCGCTCGTTCGCCGCCCCGCGCGAGGGCTGGCAGGGCAACGAGGAGATCCTCCGCGAGCGCATCTCCGGCATCGTGACCGCCATTCTGGGCCTGATCGGGATCGACGCCCGACCCGTCGAAGACCCGGAGCACATCCTGCTTTCAAACATTCTGGAGTACAACTGGCGCAACGGGGTTGATCTCTCGCTGGAGCAGTTGATCCTTCAGGTTCAGAAGCCGCCCTTCAGCAAGCTGGGCGTGATGGACGTTGAAACCATCCTGCCGGAGAAAGAGCGCTTCAAGCTCGCCCGCTCGCTGAACAACATCATCGCCGCCCCCAACTTCCAGAACTGGATTCAGGGGGAGCCGATAGACATTCCCTCGTTCCTTTACACGCCGGAGGGGACCCCGCGCTGCTCGATCTTCTATCTGGCCCACCTGAACGACGCCGAGCGGCAGTTTATCATCACCCTGCTGCTGGAGGAGTTGATCTCCTGGATGCGCTCGCTGTCCGGCTCGACCAGCCTCCGCGCACTGGTGTACATTGACGAGGTCTTCGGCATGATCCCGCCCTATCCCCGCAACCCACCCACCAAAGAGCCGATCATGCGCCTGCTCAAGCAGGCCCGCGCCTTTGGCGTCGGGATGCTGATCTCGACCCAGAACCCCAAAGACCTGGACTATAAGGGGCTGAGCAACATCGGGACGTGGTTCATCGGTAAGCTCCAGACCGAGAATGACAAGGAGCGGGTGCTGGAGGGGCTGGACACCGCCCGCGATGCGACCTCGGCGCTGAATATCGGGATGGTGGATGATCTGATTACCAATCTCCGGCCCCGCCAGTTTATCCTCCACAACGTTCATGAGGAGGAGACGCCCATCCTGATGCAGACTCGCTGGGCGATGTCTTATCTGCGGGGGCCGCTGACCCGTGACCAGATCAGCAAGCTGATGGCGAACCAGCGCGGAGTGTACCAGCAGCCTCAGGCGTACCCCTCCTACCTGCCGCCCGCCTCCGGGGGCGGGGTGGCTCCGGCAGGCGGTGGGGGGGTCCCGTCCGGCGGACAGGCCGAACCGGCTCTGGTGGACTATCCGCCTCCGGGGGCAGGGCGCGCCGGGACCGTCCCGCCGACCTATTCCGGCGGTGCGCCCGATACCGGCCCGCTCTCTCCCGCAGTCCCGGCTTCGGCCCCCACAGGGCGCGATGAGAGCGACATCCCGCCGGGCTTCTCGCCCATTCCGCCGGTGCTGCCTTCGTCGGTGCATCAATACTACCTGCCGACCGAGTACACGGTCGAGCAGGCGATCCGGCAGTGGGAGAACTGGACGCGCCAGCCGGCGATCAACGTCGAGACGCACCGGCGGCTGCTGTACCGGCCTTCGCTGCTGGCCCAGGTGCACGTGCGCTACTCGCACCGCGCCAGCGGCACGACCCACGCGGAGACCTACGCCTTCGTCGTGCCCTCCCTGCCGCGCGTGCCGTACCTCAACTGGGGGGAGTATCGCTCCGAGCCGTTCGATCCGTACTCGCTGGAGCCGAATCCCTTCGCCGATGCCTTCTATGCCGAAGTCCCGCCGGAACTGAGCCGTAGCACGGGCTTCAAGGAACTGCGGGCCAATCTGGTGGACTGGATTTACCAGAATACCTGGGTGACCATCTACTACAACCCGGTGCTCAAGGTGTACAGCCAGCTCGGAGAGAGCAAGCGGGACTTCCAGATCAAGATACAGAGCATCGCCCGCCAGAAGCGCGATGAGGAGGTCGACCGGGTGGCGGCCCGCTACGATAAGCGGCTGGCCCAGCTCGAGGCCCGCGCTCAGAAGAAGGCGATGCGCCTCTCCGCCGAGCAGGAGGAGCTACAGGCCCGCAAGATGGAGGAGATGATCTCGGCGGGCGAAACGCTGATGCATATGCTGCGGGGACGCTCTTACTACGCCCTCTCGCGCACCAGCCGCCTGCGCCGCTACACCAACACCAGCCAGGATCAGGTGGAGTTGCTGGAGCGGGACCTGCTGGATATCACACGGCAGCTCGACGAGACCGAGCGCGAGATGGAAGAGGCCCTTCAGGCCGTTCAGCAGAAGTGGGCCGAGGTCGTCCGGCAGATCGAAGAAGTGCGCGTCACGCCTTACAAGAAGGACATTAACATCGTCCTGTTTGGCATCGGGTGGGTCCCCTACTGGGATGTCCGGATCAACGGGACGCCCGTTATCCTGCCCGCCTCCTCCTCCAGCCTGAGCGTCGCTCAGGACCCCAACATAGACGACAGCTACTACGGCAGCGCGGGCGGTTACGGGTATGATGGGGGCGGCTACGACACCGGCTACGATCAGGGCTGGTGATGGCGAACGGCCTGCAACCAGACGCCGTGATGACAGACGGCAACGGGGAGCAGGCCGCGCAAAATGGAATGATCGGGGCGGCAACCGGGCAGGGGGCGACATGTGCGTCGCCCCCTGCGGATTGACGGCCAGCTTGTCGCCCAGCCGCTCAGGCGCGGAGATGGGCGCCCAGCTTCTTTGACAGCGCCTTCACGATCTTGTTGCGCAGTTTAGTGGCGTCCTTATCGCGCAGCGTCTTATCGTCCGACTGGAAGGTGAGGGCATAGGCCAAGCTCTTCCTGCCCGCGCCG
>DRKO01000350.1 GCA_011051745.1 Chloroflexota bacterium
CGTCACTGTAATAAACAGAGCGTAGCGGTGAGGTCGTCGGCGGGGTTGCGCGGCGGCCTCTATCATGGTACGCATTGCTTCCAGTGAACGGTATCGATCCTTCTTATCATCAGCGGTAGCTTTGTGAATGATGTCAATAAGGCGGGGACCAGGCTGATCAAGCCTGAACTTATCAGTGGGTGTTGCTTTGAAATCCTTCAGCATCCGCGCTGACCACCCGGTGAGCATTTCCATCAGTACGACACCGAGAGCAAACTCATCGGCGCCCGTTGTGCCCGGCCCTTCGGGTGGGATATACCCGGGGGTATAACCTTCACCTGTCGGGTTCGAGACACTTCGTATCAGGCTGTAGTCAGCAAGCATCCATCGATTCTCCACACGCAGGATATTCGCGGGTTTGATATCCCCGTGTGTCAGGCCGCACCGATGCAGGTGTGCAACGGCATCAACGATCTGAATCCCGATCTGCACAACCTCACAGGGCGGAAGACGCCCGCCTCTGCGTCTCAGGTGCAACTCGAGCGTTTGCGGTTCATAGCCACTGGGATCAAGCACGGGGGCGTCACTGTCAGCGTTGTTCGCCAGCGGCATGAGGACATACAGCCAGTCATCGACGCGCCCTACCTCTTCGATCGGCATGAGGTTCGGATGGTTTCGCACTCGACGCTTCAAACGTTTCAACCCGTCAAGTTCCAGGTATTTACCCGGTGAAATGAGTTTGCAGGCACGATAATGCTCCGTGAGCGTGTGTCGGGCGATCCACACCTGCCCGAAGCCACCCATGCCAAGGCAACGCATCAGTATGTGTGACGGAACCTGGACCGGTGGTTTCGATGGAAGCTTGGACGATTCCGGCACAGGTGAATCCAACGAGAGAAGAACATCTGTCTTGTCCGGCGAATCCGCCTGTCCCGGTTCGATATCTTCCGCTTCGAGCTTCGGATCTCCGATCTTCTCGAAGAACGCGTCAATCTCATCTCGGGTTGAGGACGAACCGGCTGCCGATCTTTCCTGCGAATGTCGAATAGCTTCCAACAGGCTTTCTGCATCCCAGACAGCATGATCGGGTGTTTCATGCTGGCCGCCGATATGCACTATCGGATCATTCATTGATTACTCCCGTAGAGCACAAAGGCTGCCCAATAGTACGGATGGGCGTAAGGACGAACAGAAGATGACGATTTAACAGATCCTTTGATCGGACGCGGATCACCACGCACCGACTCGGCGATCACTCGCTCATCGACCTTCCTGAACCGGTCGATCTCTTCCCGTGTCAGGCTGCGAAGCCACGCCTGCGCTTCGCGAAGTGCTGCCAGCTTGGGCATGGGTTCACCGGCTGAGTAACTCACGCCATCGACATGACGCTCGGCCGTGCTCTGTCCCAGCCAGTTGGCATAGAACCGGGACATGAGAAGTGCGGTCGCGCGATCAGGCACCTGCCAGAGGCTCGCCAGCACGCTCTCCGCCCCGCCTGCGAGGAACCCCAGGGGCAAGGCCATCATCGTGTCGCCCTGCTGCAACCCAAGGCCAGTGTCACAGGCACTGAGCGCCACCAGTTCCGTACCGTTCATCCGCCCCGCCCACTGTCTGATCATTTCTTCGAGTGTGAGGAATCCCGTGTCCTGTCTGCTCGGTTCTTTGGGCTGGGTCAGCGCGATGCATGCTTCGTAGGGGTGCTCAGTGTTGCCGACGAAGCCGTGGCTGGCCAGGTGAATCACGCGCGGCGTGGTCGCAAGCACCGCCTCACGCAGACGGACCGCACTGGCATCGTTGCCCACGAGCAGCGTTGCGTTGCTGCCCAGCAGTGATGCGACAGCAGTTGCCTCGGCGCGCGTGCCCGGCAGGGAGCTGAGTGAGCCGCCGAAAAGTCGGATGCGGTCGGTCGCCACTGCCTTGGCCGCCTGGGTGTCTGCGGACTGATCGAAGAAGTCCATCGAGCGCAGCGCTTCAGCCGGTGGTGCCCGCGAGAGCCGCACACCAATGCGCCCGGGATCAAGCCTGACCTCGATCGTTTCACCACGGCCGTCTTTGCCACGCCGCCAGACTGTTGCCCTGACGGGGCGATCGCCTGCATTTGCTCCGCGTGTCTGGAGTTCCTCGGCAGCAGCCTCCACCGCGGGCTTCAGGTCGGCCAGCGATTTGAGCTTGTGGCCTGCGTAGGTCAGCATCACATCGCCGCGCCGGAGACCGCCCACAGCCCCGTTACTTCCGGCCTGCACCAGTGACAGCACCACTCCGGTCGTGGGATACGCAGGCCCGGGTCGGGAAGAACCCGTCCCGAAGTCCGGGTCGCCCAGCACGATGGCACCCGGAGCGTGCGAACCCGATGCCAGACGCGCCTGGGCTGCTTGCCGGCGTTCGATGGCGATCGTCGCCGAGGGCGCGTAGACCACCGGCACATCATCGATCAGCAGCTCGATGGGCAACGTGTTGAGCGGACCGTCGGGAACAGCGGTGAGTGTTCTGATACCCCGCAGCTGCTCGCGCAGTTCACCGGGCAGCACAGCATCACGCACTGCAGCCACCACATCAGTATCCAGCTGCACACTTGCATCGATCGGCGCCCGGGCCACAGCAGCACGTAATGCGTTAATCTTCTCATCCAGAACCTTGACCTCGCCAGCGCCCCTAGCCAGCGTGATGCCCGTTACAGTCCCGTCGTGAGCCAGCAGGGCTGCCACCCCAGTGTTAGACCACGACCATGTGATCAGGGCGTCGCCGGGCGCCAGTGCGGCGAGGATCTGCTCGGTGCTCAACGGGTCGCCAGCGGGGAAAAGTCCGCGCAGCTCGGCGTAGACGGCTGCGGTCTTTTCGGCGAGATCACGGCGTCGTTCGAAAACCAACGCTCGTGCCTTGTCAATCTGCTCATCGAGCTTGGCAATCCATGCAGCTTTGTCCTGCTCGTTGAGAGTTGTGGTTGTCTGGTAGACCCTTCGCTCTTTGATCA
>DRKO01000351.1 GCA_011051745.1 Chloroflexota bacterium
GCGGGATCGTGAAGCGGTTCCCCGGCGTGCTGGCGAATGACCACGTTAACTTTGACGTTCACAGTGGCGAGGTCCACGCCCTTCTGGGTGAGAACGGGGCGGGCAAGAGCACGCTGATGAAAGTTCTCTTTGGCCTGTACCAGCCTGATGAGGGCGAAATCTGGATCAACGGCCAGCCCGTCGTGATCCATTCGCCTGCTGATGCCATCCGGCTGGGGATCGGCATGGTTCACCAGCACTTTATGCTGGTCCAGTCGCTCAGTGTTGCCGAGAACGTTGCCCTGGGGCTGCCCTCCTCGCGCGGGTTGCTTCTCGATCTGGATAAGGTCTCCGAGCGTATCCATGGTCTCTCGAAGGAGTACGGCCTGCAGGTGGACCCGGAGGCGATGGTCTGGCAGCTTTCCGTTGGTGAGCAGCAGCGCGTTGAGATCATCAAAGCCCTGTACCGGGGAGCCGACCTGCTGGTGCTTGACGAGCCGACCGCCGTCCTGACCCCTCAGGAAGTTGATGAATTATTTATCATTCTGCGTCAGATGGCCCAGAACGGGCATTCCCTGATCTTCATCAGCCACAAATTGCACGAGGTGCTTTCCATCAGCGACCGGATCACCGTTCTGCGGGATGGTCGGGTGGTGAAGACGCTGCCGACCAAAGACACCACGCGCGAGGAGCTGGCCCGCCTCATGGTCGGGCGGGAGATTCTCCTGCGGGTGGAGCGTAAGCCGGTCAAGCTGGGCGATGTGCGTCTGCGGCTGACGGATGTCTGGGCAGACAGTGACAAGCCCGGCGTTCCGGCCCTGCGCGGTGTCAGCCTGGAGGTGCGGGCCGGGGAGATTCTCGGTGTGGCCGGGGTTTCCGGGAACGGGCAGCGTGAACTGGCCGAGGTGATCGCCGGATTGCGCAAGCCGACGCGGGGACGCATCGAAATAGACGGGCAGGACGTGACGGGTGCTTCTCCCATGCGGATGCTTGAGCACGGTCTATCCTATATCCCTGAGGAGCGCATGCGTGACGGCGTGGTGCGCGATTTCACCGTCGCCGAGAACCTGATGCTCCGGGATCATACCAAGCCCCCCCATTCGAGCGGCATTTTTATGAATTTCCGGCGCATCGCACAGCACAGCGACGATCTGATCGAGGCCTTCGACGTGAAGACGCCTTCGCGCGATACGCCGCTTAAGAACCTCTCCGGTGGGAACATCCAGAAGTTGATTCTGGCGCGGGAACTGGCCCGCAACCCGCGCGTGCTGGTCGCCGCCCAGCCGACGCGCGGCGTGGACATCGGCGCGACCGAGTACATCCACAAGCAACTGGTCGCCCAGCGCGAGAAGGGAATGGCTACCCTCCTGATCTCCGAGGACCTGGACGAGATTCGCAATCTCTCCGACCGCATCGCGGTGATGTATGAAGGGGAGATCATGGGCATTGTGGATCGCGACGAAGCCACCGTTGAGGAACTGGGCCTGATGATGGCCGGAGTCCGGCGTGAGGCCATACAGCCTGCCGCGTCGGGATAACTGAGACGGGTTGCGCTTCGGTCGTTCTTCTCAGTCGGCAGAAGGCACGGAATCGGCCATCCGGTTCCGTGCTTTTTGATTGGTCGTGTGGCGGGGTGCGACCAACCATCTCCACAGCGCGAGGGTGACCCTCGCGAGCAGCCACATCCCCAGCCCCCCGATGAGCAGCCCGTCGAGCATCATTCCGGCAAAGAGGGCCTTGGCCTGCCAGATTGGCAGGGGGCGCATGTGTTCGCGGGCCAGATCGTCCATCAGGACGATGCGGCGCACCTCGCCGCGCAGCAACGCCAGAGCACTATCCGCCAGCGCGGGCAGATTTGCCACGTCGGGCAGCCGTGCGATGAGCCGGTCGGCCCACGTCTGCCGGTAGGCATTGATCAGAGGGGTGTCAGATGGGGCCAGGGCGACGATTGCCATGGAGGACTCATACAGGGGGAAAAGTTCCTCCGGCGGCGTGTGGGCGTTTGGCCCGCCGACTGGCTCCAGACGGTCGCGCTCGCCGTTCAGCACCGCCCGGCGCACCTCCAGCAGGGAGGCGGGTTCCCCGTCAATCAGGACGTAGGCGTTATTCATCGGATCGAACATCACCCATTTGTTCAGTTCGGGAACCCAGACTTCGTTGGCGACATGCCCCTGCCCGCCCGCGCCGTCCGCCCCCTCCAGATACCAGGTTCGGATGGCCGTCAGCCCTACACTGCCTGAGGCCGCCGCGAACAGGGTGGCGAAGTTGCCGCACTGGGCGGGCGTTCCGGCCTGCATGGCCCGATAGACACTGATCGGATCGCCGGGGATGGCCTGTACCGCCTCGTTCCGGTTTGCCTGCTGGCGCACCCAGTTCATAACCGCCCGTTGCTGCTCGAACGGCGATCCGGTCAGGTCCGTGTCTGAGAGGATCACCTCCCGCAGGTAAGCGGCCTGTGGGAGGGAAGGATCGTCGGTGTGGAACCAGCGCGGCGCGTTATCCGGACTCCAGTCGTATACGTCCGCCGAGTGGACAATGCGCCAGGGTACATACGTCCGTGCGCCGGGCGTCCTCACGAAGAGCCACGCCAGCCCGGCCTCGATGAGCAGGGCAGCCAGCAACGCTGCTGCCAGCAGAGGCAGTCGGCGGATGGGCCGGAAGGGATGATGGGCCGGGCTCGGGGTGCTCATGTCGGGTGTACGATCCTCCGTCAGCGGGACTGGGGGCCGCAGGGCCCTGGAGGGGAGTATAGCCTGCCCGTGTCTCTGTCGCTACCGCGTCTCTGGACGGCCTCAGGGTGGGGTTTTCGCGGGCCGGTTGGCAATCATCAACAGATATCGTATAGTGTAATTAACGGAACGGGAGGGGCCGGATTAAACTTCTGTGAAGAGAGAGATGATGAATACGCTGGTCGGAGAAGTCCATCAACTGCATGCTCATATATGTCAGGCGCTGGCCGATCCCAAGCGCATCCTGATCCTCTACGCGCTGGACGAGCAGCCGCGCAACGTGACCGAACTGGCCGAATATTACGACATCCCTCAGCCGACGATCTCGCGCCATCTCAAGGCCCTCCGCGAGCGGGGGCTGGTTGTTGGGGAGCGGAAGGGGAACACGGTCACCTACTCGCTGAAGGATCGGCGCGTTATCGAGGCCCTTAACATCATGCGCAGCCTGCTGGCCGATCTGCTGAACGAGAGCGCCCAACTGGCGAGCCGGGTTGAGGATGGGCGGGAAGAGTAGCCACTCTGTGGTTGATTGCCCTCGTTGCAGTGCGCTGTTAGAATACGGGACAGATGCACCATGATGGCAGGTTCTGCTCTGCGCCGGGCACGACAGGAGAAGGTGGGCAGGACTGTTCTCATGGGGTTATTCGCGGTTTTACGGTTAAGGTGGGATTAAAATGGCAGAGCAATACCCTGCTGATGTGCCCCCCGGAGGGGATGCCTATTCCTCCCGAGGGGGGCACGTACCACGCACTCTGGCACAGGTCCTGAACGAGGCCAACGAAGCCCTTGTTCGCGGAGACCTCTCGACCTATGTCCCCATCCCGACAGGCTTTGATCCCCTCGACGCTGCCATTGGTGGCGGGCTCCAGAGGGGGGAGCTGGTTTTGCTGGGCGGGGCACAGGGGATCGGCAAGACGATCACGGCTCTCCAGATGGCCCGTAACATCGCCCGGTCGGGCAATATGTACGCCTTTTACCTCTCCTATGAGCACACCGAAGCCCACCTGATGAATCGCCTGCTCTGCCTGGAGAGCGTCAACCCGCCTGCTATGACCGTCACCCAGGGCCTCCGCTTGAAGGACCTGCAGGATATTATCATCTCCAAGCGGGCGCGTCAGTACCTCGGCAAGGACGGCGGAACCGGCTCATTGCGCGGCATCCTGCGCGAGAACGATAAGACCTCCGCCGCGCTGGCCCGCATTACAGAGTATGCCGATCGCCTTGTCCTGCTCAAGGCCAGCCCGGCAGTGACCACCCTCGCCGCCATCCGTGATATGACCGCCCGGCTGGTGCAGGCCACGAGAGGCAATCTGGTTGTCTTCGTGGACTACCTGCAGAAAGTGGCGATCTACCCGGAGAAGGCACAGGACGAAAACGACAAGGTCACCATTATCGTCGAGGGCCTGAAGGACATCGCCCTCTCGCTGGGCGTTCCGGTTTTCTCGATTGTTGCGGCGGATCGTGAGGGGCTGAAGGCCAAGCGGCTCCACCTGTTCCACCTGCGGGGCAGCTCGGCGCTTGACTACGAGTGTGACATTGCCATTATCATGAAC
>DRKO01000352.1 GCA_011051745.1 Chloroflexota bacterium
ACGCACGGGATTCTCAACGAGGCCTTCCGGCGCTTTAATCAACTGGCGGACAGGGAGCTACGCCGCCGATTCGACGGCGCGGCGGAGCGCGTTCGCTGGCCGTTCGGCGCTCAGGCTGGCCGTCCGTTGCCCGTCCTGTACGGCATCAGCCCCTCGGTTGTCCCCCGCCCTCCCGACTGGGGCGACGACGCCTGTCTGACCGGTTACTGGTTCCTCGCCTCTGAGAGCGGCTGGCAACCCCCCGCCGACCTGCTCCGCTTTCTGGAGGCAGGCCCGCCGCCGGTCTACATCGGCTTCGGCAGCATGATCGTTCGCGATGCCCCCCGGATCGTGGCGGTTGCGCTGGAGGCGTTGAGACGCTCCGGGGAGCGCGGCGTCCTACCGGTCGGGTGGGGCGGGCTGAAAAAGGCCGACCTGCCGGAGGGCGTCTTTGCGGTTGATCCTCTCCCGCACGGGTGGCTCTTCCCGCGCATGGCGGCGGTGGTGCATCACGGCGGTGCGGGGACGACGGCTGCCGGTCTGCGGGCGGGCGTGCCCTCGATCCTCGTCCCTTTCATGGGCGATCAGTTCTTCTGGGCGCGACGGGTGGCCGCGCTGGGCGTCGGCCCGCCGCCGATCCCGCGCAAAGAGCTGACCGCCGACAGGCTGGCCTACGCGATCCGGCTTGCCACCACCCACCGACCGATGCGCGGGCGAGCCGCCGCGCTGGGCGAGAGAATCCGCACCGAGGACGGCATCGGGCGGGCGGTGAGCCTGATCGAGCGACACGTCCGGGCGGGCTAGCCCCCGCGCCGGGGTCGCCTGCACCGCCGGAGCGCCAGAGGCAGCAGGAGGAACGTCGCCAGCGGCCACACCCAGGCCAGATCGCCGGGGCCGCCGGGGCCGGTACGCGCCTCCGTGCGCCGGATGCGGATCAGGCGGTAGTCGGCGGTCAGAGCGCGTAGCTCGTCATCCGTCATGCTACCCGGCCTGACGCCGAACAGGGGGGCGGCAAACCCGCTCGCGATGAGCACCTGCCGCAATGCGGGCAGGAACGTTTCCTCTTCGGGGGGAATCTCCTCCGCCACTCCCGCCCACCAGCCATCGGGCAGCCAGACCTCAACGTTCGGGTTGGCCCTGATGTTGCGATACCAGTCCGAGATGGCTCCGAATCCGACGGTACAGTACACGTCGCCGTCGAGGATGGTGTAGTTGACGGGGGTATATCGCTTGAGGCCGGTTCTACGCCCCGTGTGCGTGATCACCATGATGCGCCCCCCGACCTCCGGCCAGAGGTTGATCCAGCGGCCCAGCCCCAGCCGCCACATCAGCAGCATGAATCGGTTAAACGACCTGAATAAACGCCGCAGCTTCTCCGCGCTTTCCTCGTTCATCTGTTCCCGGCTCCTCTGTGAGTGGATGCGAGCGGGGCCGATCAATTGCCCCTCTCTTTCATTATCGCACGGCTTGGCGTGCCTGCATATCCTCCGGGGCGCGGCGACGATGAGAGGCCCGCCCCTCGCCGGAAAAAACGCACTGGAACCCCCGGCGCAAGTGATGCTATACTCTGGGCAAGATGAGACAACCACCTCTACCCAACGCGACCGGCTCCTTCTCCGGGCGGGAGCCTCAAATCGGCGGGCAGGATAGCCCTTCGCTGAGCGGCATGGAGCCTCTGCTCGGCGGCGTGCGTCGGCTGGGGCTTGATCCCCGCCACATTGAGGCCCTCCTGAACGCCGCCACACACGCCGAACTGACTCACCTCCTCGACCGGATCGCCCGGATGGGGCAGGCCAGCCTGTACGCTCAGGAACTGGCCGGAGTTGTGCCCGACCGCGCCCGTCACCGGGTCGGGAACTGGCGCGGAACCTTCACGCCGGGGCAGCGTTGCCGCGCGATTGAGGCGCTGGCGGTTCTGGGTAGCTATGAGTCGATCCTGCCGCTCCTGAACGCCCTGAACGATTCGATCTATCAGGTGCGCAAGGCGGCAGAAGAAGCCCTCATAAGGGTCTGTGCCCGCCTCCCGCTGGAGGATGCGCGCACGCGGGCCGTCTACCGGATGCTGGTAAGCAGCCTCCGTGCCCTCCCTCTCAACGCCCGTAAAGTGGTCGCCCGCATCCTCGCCGACGCTCCGCCCGATCTGGTGCTCGCCCCCCTTCTCAGCGACGGGTTAATGGCGGCGGAGTGGTGGGCACGCCGTGAAGCGGCCTGGGTGCTGGGGGCGCTCGGCGACCGCCGGGCCACCCGTCGCCTGATGGACGCTCTGGAGGACTCCTCGGCGGCGGTGCGCGGCTCGGCGGCCTGGGCGCTGGGCCGTCTGGATGCGCCGGTTGCCATCCCCGCGCTGGCACGGCTCACTCAGGACCCCGACGAGGTGGTACGTGCCGCCGCCGTCGAAGCGCTGGGGGCACAGGTGAGGCGGCTCTCCGTGCTGGATGAGGTTTATCAGCAGGGGCTGGACGTGCTCGTCAGAGCGCTGGAAGATCGGGACTGGTCGGTCCGCCATGCTGCGCTTGACGCCCTCTCGGCCATCAACACCCCCGAAGCCCGTCTGGCGCTGCACCGGGCGCTGCGCTGAGGGGACACACCGGAGAAATCCCTATGCCCTGGATCGAACAGGTCCCGGTTGAGCGGGCAACGGGGCTGCTGAAGAAGCTCTTCGACGATGCCCTCCGGCGGGCGGGGCGCGTCTGGCACATCGTCCACGTGATGAGCCTCAACCCGCCCGTGCTGCGGGACAGCATCCGCTTTTACGTCGCCATTATGATGGGCGATTCGCCGCTCTCCCGCGTTCAGCGCGAGATGCTGGCGACGGTTGTTTCCGTCGAACTGGGCTGCCACTACTGAACTCAGGCCCACGCCCACGACCTCCGGGAAGAGGTCGCCGCCGTGATGGACGACCCGGAGCAGGCCGACGCCTTCGTTCACGCCCTCGTCCGCGACTGGCGCACCGCCCCGCTCTCGCCCGCTGACCGGGCGCTCTGTGAATTCGCCGCCCGGCTGACGCATCGCCAGCACGAGATGTCCCCCGCCGATCTGGACGCCCTGCGTGCGCACGGCTTCGACGACCGCGCCATCCATGACGCCGTGCAGGTGATCGCTTACTTTAATTACATCACGCGCGTGGCCGATGCGCTGGGCGTCGAGCCGGAGGAATTTATCCGTCCCTGGGGGCGGGAGCGGCAATAGTTGGAAACTCGCGCGGAGAAGGCATAGAAGCTATGAACGACCCCGAGAGACTGGAGTCCTTCGACGACTTATGTGTAGAGTTGGAGGACTCCTTTGTCATCTTCTGCGGAAGCGCCGTCTCACGATATGGTCCCAGAGATGACCAGATCTTCCTTCCTCTTGTAACCGACATCACTGAGCGATTCTTTAGCAAACTAGCAATGCTTCTTCGGAGGGATAACTACCACGCGAGAACCATCGCTGGGTATGCAAATGCACTTGTAGCAGGGAAATATCAGTCTGTACGCAACACCATAAAGTTTGAGAGATTCTTGGGGCAACTCGAAGAACTTCTCGGGTCTGAAGCTCCCGTCAGCTCTTTTCTGGAAGCACTGTTTTCGTGCGAAGAGGGTCAGTTTACCCACAACCATTCTGCCATAGCATCTCTTTTGAGCACAGGTAGAGCCGTCGCTTGTTTAACGACAAACTTCGACAACGCGCTTGAAATCT
>DRKO01000353.1 GCA_011051745.1 Chloroflexota bacterium
CTCCTCTTCCTTCTCCATTCGCACGCCCGCCTGTCGCAGTTTCTCGATCAGGTGGCGGTTCCGCTCATCGGCGAAGAACTCGACGATGGCCTTCGCGGTGTGCGGCCCCAGACCGGGGATCGCTTCCAGCTCTTCCTGCGTGGCGCGGGCGAGGGCGTCAAGCGAAGGGTAATACTCCGTCAGCAGGGCGGCTACGGTGCTCCCCACGCCCGGAATGCCCAGCGCGGTCAGCACGCGCGGCAGCGGACGCGAACGGCTGGCATCAATCGCGGCCAGCAGGTTCTCGGCCTTCTTCTCCGCGAAGCCCTCCAGCGAGAGCAACTGCTCTTTCGTGAGGAAGTAGAGATCGGCCACGTCGTGCACCAGCCCGGCTTCCACAAGCTGGCGGGCGATGCGCTCCCCCATCCCGACGATGTCCATCGCCGACCGGGAAACGAAATATTCAATCATCCTGACCAGCCGCTCCGGGCAGTCGCGGTTGGAGCAGTAATAGGCGACCTCCCCCTCCTCCCGCACAACCGGCGCACCGCAGAAGGGACACGTCTCCGGCGGGTGGATGGGAATCTCGTCGCCGTCCCGCAGATCGGCCACCGGCCCGACGACATAAGGGATCACCTCACCGGAACGCCTGACGATCACCGTGTCGCCGATGCGGATGTCTTTGGCGGCGATGTCGTCGAAGTTGTGAAGCGTGGCCTGCCGGACGGTCACGCCGCTGATCTCGACCGGCTCCAGAATCGCGTAGGGGGTCAGGACACCCGTCCGCCCAACGTTGATGCCCACGTCCAGCAGCTTCGTTGTGCGCTCCTCCGCCGGAAACTTGTAAGCAATCGCGCCGCGCGGGTCTTTGCCCACCACGCCCAGCGATTCGGCGATCCGCAGATCGTTGATCTTGATCACCATCCCGTCGATCTCAAAGTCAAGGGTCCTGCGCCGCTCGTGCCACTCCTGAAGGTAGACGATCACCTCCTCCAGATCGTCGAAGTGGGCCGAATACTCCAGCATGACGGGGAAGCCCATCCGCCGCAGATAATGCAGCACGTCCCATTGCGTGGTCGGGAGGTCGCCTTCTCCGGCCAGAATCTGGTAGCAGGCCAGGTCCAGAGGGCGCTCTGCCGTGATGCGCGGGTCAAGCTGGCGCACCGATCCGGCTGCCGCGTTGCGGGGATTCACAAAAGGGGTCTCTCCGTTCTCCACGCGGCGACGGTTCAGCTCCTCAAAGGTGGGGAGCCGGAAGAACACCTCCCCCCGGACGACCAGACGCGGCGGGGCAGGCGGCCCATCCGGATCGGCGGGGATACGCAGCGGCAACACGGGGATGGTGCGCAGGTTCGGGGTCACGTCTTCGCCGACCTCTCCGTCGCCCCGCGTGGCCCCCAGCACGAACAGGCCGTTCTCATAGGTCAGCACGACGGAAAGGCCGTCCAGCTTGGGCTCGACGACATAATCCAGCTCTGTGCCGGGGGGCAGGAGCTTCCCGATCCGCTCCCGCCAGGCACGCACCTCGTCGGCGTTGAAGGTGTTGGAGAGGCTCAGCACGGGCGCGGGATGCCGCACTTTGGGCAGATCGTCGCGGGGAGGGCCGCCGACCCGCTGCGTGGGCGAGTCGGGCGTGATCAGCTCTGGATGCTCCTCCTCGATCCGCTTCAACTCGTTGAAGAGCGCGTCGTACTCGGCATCCGTGATGACAGGGGAATCGAGGACGTAATACCGGTAGCTGTGGTAGTTCAGCAACTCGCGCAGTTCGGCGGCGCGTTCGGCAGGTGATTTCTCGCTCATGGCTTCCTACCTGTTCCCTCGATCCTGATCCGGGGCGGGCGTGGCCGTGACAAAGACGACCTCTTCAAAGCCCAGCGCCCGTATCAGGCTCCCGATATACTGCTCGGCGTTGTCCCGGGCCATCTCCAGAATGCCCCCCTCCAGCGCGGCCTGAAGTATCTCCCGCTCCGCCTCCTGACGGGCGAGCGTCTCAAGGTCAACCTGCTGGCCGAGCAGGGCGGTTTGCCGGTCGTATACATAGGTGTTGTCGTTGTTCAGGGTGGCGACGAATATCTCGGCGGCAGGAAGAGTGACAAAGACCGTCGTCCCGACCACCTGAATATCCTCCTCCCCCATGCGGGAAAGATCAACGCCCGCGATCACCTGACCCTGCGCCACCAGCAGCAGCCTGTCACGAAACAGGAAGCCGAAAGGGCCTTCGCCACTCTCGGCGGTGATCACCTTCTCGATGGTGAAGCTGGCCGTCTCCAGGCGGCTCAGAGAGCGCACCTGCCGGATGATCGTCACCGGATCGGCGATCAGAGTGGGGGTGGGATGAAGCACCTGCTGCACCTGCGTGCCGACGGCACGGGGCACGCTTCCGGTCGAGCGGCGCAGCGTCAGGATGGTATCAACGGCCAGATAGCCGCCGATCAGAATCACGAGCAGGATGGCAAGCAAAATCAGGGAGACCAGCAAGCGCCGGAAGTCAAATCCCCCGCGCGGCGTCTCGTCCTGTCCCATTTGGTTTACTCCTGAGTCTTCAGCCGGTAATCACACCCGCATTATACTGCAAAGCCCTCCAAGAGACGCCCCAGCAGCTTGCCGAAACGCAACAGATGGCATATGCTGACTCAGAGGGTCCTTTTCCTACCGGGGAGAAAGATGCAGATGACGGAGTTCTTCCGAAAGCACCCGGTCTTCGGCTTCTACCTGCTGGCGTTCCTCCTCTCCTGGCTGGGCCGGGTCCCCCTCATGCTGAGTTCCTACGGATTATTCACTCTCGACAACCCCCTTGTGGCAACGTTGCTGTTCGGGCTTGGCGGCGTCGCCCCGACGCTGGCCGCCGTGATCATGATCGCGCTTCTGAAGAGCGGCGAGTCGCTCTTCGCGCCGTTCCGCCGCTGGCGGGTGGGGGTTCAGTGGTACCTGATCGCCCTTCTGACCCCCTTCCCCGTGATGGTGCTCGCCCTCTCCATCGCCGGAGCGCTGCCCGGCGGCCTCGCCCCGA
>DRKO01000354.1 GCA_011051745.1 Chloroflexota bacterium
GCGGGGCTCCTCCGTTTTCTATTGGGTCATCAAGAAGGCTATCAACGCGTCTATCTGCTCGTCGGTCAGAACACGACCGTAGTCAGGGTACATGGACCCATTTTCGAAGCCGGGGGGCTTGTAAGAATTGGGGGAGATGATCGAGGTACGGATGTAGTCACGAGCCGACTGCCTGCGAACGCGCTTGCTGGCCGTTTCGCGGATACCCTGAAGCGTGGGACCAACGAGTGTTGTTCCATCCAGGGTATGGCAGAGCGCACAGGCTGGAGCAACATCTGTCCCGTTGTAAAAGATGTCCTCACCCTGCGCGATGCGGGGATCAGGGGTGCGCTCCGGGCTGATCTCCCGGATGAGGTTGGTCCCTACGAGCAGTGCCCAGCTTGCCCGATCGTCCCAGCGCAGCACAAAACCCGTGAAGTCAATCATCAGCGTCATAAGGAGAAGGCTCATCCCGATCAACCAGTTTGAACGGCGCTTCTTGTACCCTCCGCTGAGCAGGACCCGTATCATGTGAAGCGTAACCGTGACCACCATGGCCTGCCCCGCCCAGTAGTGCATATTCCGGATCAGCCAGCCGTAGGGGGCAGCGAACGCGATCAGTTTGACACTGTTGTTGGCCTGCTCCGGGGTCGGCACATAGAGAAACATCTCCAGAATCCCCGTCAGCCCCAGGATGAAAAACAGCGCTATGCTGATTGCCCCCAGGTAGAAGGTGTACGTGAAGCGAGCCGAGTAGGTCGGCGTGCTGGGCATGCGCAGATGTTCGTAGAAGTTGGGGCGGCGACGTGCCATAAATCGCTCCTGTCTCTGCTATGCCGAAGCCGGGAGGCGGAAAGTGCTGTCCACTTCCTGTGAGCGATCCACAACCAGCTTCCCGCTCTCCCAGGCAAGAAGGAGAAAATGCAAAGGCTGGGTAGCAGGCCCCTGGATCACGTCCCCGTCCGCTTCAAATCGGCTGCCATGACAGCGGCAATAGTAGGTCTTATCAGGCTGGAGATACACCGTGCACCCCAGATGAGTGCAGATGGCATCAACCGCATAATACCCATCCGCATCCCGGTGAAGCCAGATTTGCGCATCCTCGATGTAGACGGGCAGTGGCGGGAACGTGAGGGGCGATCCCAGGTTGAAGCGGGTGGCCTGAGTGGTCGGCGGCTCAAAACGCAGGAATTTGAGCAGGCCCCCAAGACCAAGGGCTGTCGGGATCGTCCAGACAAGATTCAGCGCCCCCACCAGAAGATCGCGGCGGTTCACCGGGCGTGCTTTTGCTTTGATAGCCCTGATTCTGGCTTTAAGGGACATAGGTATGGCACTCCTGACAGTAAGATGCAGCCTGTTGGTCGCTCTGCTGCTCGCACTCCGATCCCCTCACCTGAGGGATCAGGTATGCGGCTCCGCTCGTCTTGCTGACAAGCGAGAAAAGATCGTTTTCAACGCGAACATGCCCCATCGCCTCTCCGTCCGGGCCGAGCAGGACCGTGTTTCCCAGGAAAACATCGTAGAATGGGTTCAGGCGGGCGCGGCGGAAGGCGATATCATCGGGGTCTTCGAGCGTGATAGTCGGCGGCCCTTCGTCAATCGTCCCGTGGCAACTCCTGCACTCGATGCGTTGCGCATCCGCCTGCGAAGTGAAGATGTCTCCATCACCCATCACCTCGCTGGCCGTGTGGCAGTCGATGCAATCGAGTTCGTACTGGCAGAGGGCGAAGTGCGTTGATCCGGGAGCATACATCTCCCGGATGCGCCGCTCAGCCGCCGGAAGCGCATCTACCCCCGTCAGGTCATCGCGTGGCGTGAAGGTCAATGTGGCGACATCATAACTTCCCCGATTGTGGCAGCGATTGCAGGTTGTATACGGGATAGCGACAGTCATCTCATGGGTGGCGACGTGGCCCGGTTCGTCGCGCCGGATCGTTGGGTCGTCGCCCTGATACAGGCCGCTGCGTGTGTAGATCATATGGCAGCTTGCGCAGCCAGTTCCCCCGTAATAGCCTTCCTCGCTGGTGTCGGTCGCCTGCTGGCTGGCGATGTGGCAGGTCAGGCACTCGCTGGCAAAGCGAGTCACGTCCGGAGTCTCGAAGCTCTCTGGCAGAAACTGCAGGAGTTCAGCAACGGCATTCGGATGCTGCACATCCGGGTCACGGACGGAAACCGTCCCGTAGTAGGTTCCGGCAGGGCGCAGTTCTCTGTCGTCAAGCACCCGGTTGATTGCTCCGGCGTAGGTGGTATGCACGTTCCGTGTGATGCGTTCGATGTGGTCACGCGCGTTGGCAACATCCCCGCTGTGGCAATCCGCCCCTCCACAGGAAACCTCAACCACACTTAAATCTGATGGGTTGCCGGGGGCGGCCTCACTGCCGATCAGCGTCTCATGTGCCGCTTCTTCGTCCAGGGAAAGCCGGTCGCCCCCATGGCAGATCACGCATCCAAAAACGTCGGTTGGATGCGAATCGCTGATCTGCTCGATGCCCTCATGGCAGGTCAGGCACAGTTCAGGTTCTCCCGTCAGCGTTGGGGTGATCAGCCGAACCTGCGGGTCGTCCTGATAACGTGACCAGGGAGGCGTTGTCTGCCGGTGTATGGCCGCGAAAAGCGCAGCCAGCAGGGCCAGCGTGCCCATAAGGACGTGAGCACGGGAACGAAGAGCGAGAGAAGCTAGCTCGCGGAAGGACATAGGAGCTACCTCAGCGCAGCGCGGACAGTCAGGGCGAAGATGGCGACGACGAGCAGTGTAAGGACGATCTGGGCCACTCGCCCCTGCTTGTTAAACCAGATAGCTATCCCCTCGTTTGACCAGTCCATATAGGGCAGCAG
>DRKO01000355.1 GCA_011051745.1 Chloroflexota bacterium
CTGATGAGCGCCGAAAAGGCCGAAGAACTGGGCATGAAGCCGCTGGCCCGCTGGGTGGCGAGCGCGGCGGCAGGCGTTGACCCCCGCACGATGGGCCTGGGGCCGGTTCCGGCCACCGAGAAGGTTCTGAAGCGGGCCGGACTGACCGTCGAGGACATAGACCTGATCGAGCTGAACGAGGCCTTCGCCGTGCAATCGCTCGCCGTCATGGAACTGGCAGGCTTCCGCCACGAGATCACCAACGTAAACGGCGGCGCGGTTGCATTGGGTCATCCGCTGGGCTGCTCCGGGGCGCGCATCTTCACCACTCTGCTGCACGAGATGAAGCGCCGCAAAGCCGCCGGAGAGACGATGCGCTACGGGCTGGCGACCCTCTGTGTTGGCGTCGGGCAGGGGGAAGCCACGATCATCGAGATGCTGTGACGGGGAACGGGATCGGCACGCTGGGCGAGCGGTCACTCCACGCCGCCCTGAAAGAATGGTATGCCCGCCCCGGCGATCAACTGGAGGCCGCCGTTGAGGGCTTTGTGATCGACATCGTGCGCGGTGACCTGCTGATCGAAATCCAGACCGCCAACTTCTCCGCCCTCAGGCGCAAGCTCACCGCCCTGACCGAAGGGCACGCGGTGCGCCTTGTGCATCCCATCGCCCGCGAGAAGTGGATCGTCCGGCTGGATGCCGGGGGTCGTCCTGTCAGCCGCCGACGTTCCCCCCGGCGGGGCCGCGTCGAAGACCTGTTCAACGAGCTGGTGCACCTCCCGACCCTGATCACACGTCCCACCTTCTCGCTGGAGATTCTGCTCATTCAGGCCGAGCAGGTCTTACAGGACGACGGGCAGGGAAGCTGGCGGCGCAGGGGCTGGAGCGTGGTGGATCATCGGCTGCTGAATGTTGTGGATCAGGCCCTCTTCGAGTCGCCGGAAGACCTGCTCGCCCTGCTGCCCCCCGCTCTGCCCCATCCCTTCACCAACCGCGACCTGGCGGAGGCGCTCGGCGTGCGCCTCCGTCTGGCCCAGAAGATGACCTACTGCCTGCGCAAAATGGGCACGGTTGAGGTGGTCGGCAGGCAGGGTAAGGCATTCCTGTTCACACTCCTTACCGGGTAGCCAGAGAAAGGAGCACCCCTTGCCCTTCGAATCAACAAAGAAGAAGACCGATTCTCACAGCCACGTCTTCTACCGCAAACACAAACGCCCCAAACCGACCATCTCTCACGGCGAGGGCGTGTACCTCTGGGACACAGACGGCAAACGCTACATAGACGCCTCCGGCGGCGCGGTTGTCGTCAACGTCGGGCACGGGGTCAGGGAGATCGCCGACGCGGTGCGCGAACAGGCCGCAGAGGTCGCCTACGCCCACGCCACGATGTTCACCAGCCACGCGCTCGAGGAACTGGCCGCGCAACTCGCCGCTCGCCTGCCGCTCCCCGACGCGCGGTTGTTCTTCCTTTCCTCCGGCTCGGAGGCCATCGAGACGGCGGTCAAGCTGGCCCGCCAGATTCAGATCGCGCGTGACCAGCCCTCCCGCTATAAGGTGATCGGGCGCTGGGGCAGCTATCACGGCGCGACGTTCGGCGCGATGGCCGTGATGGGCAAGCCCTCTATGCGCCGCACCTATGAGCCGATGTTCCTTGATATGCCGCATATCCCGCCCGTGTACTGCTATCGCTGTCCCTTCGGGCTGACCTGTTCGGAATGCGGCCTCCGCTGCGCCGACGCGCTGGAGGAGGAGATCAGGCGGCAGGGCGCGGAGACGGTCGCCGCCTTCCTCGCCGAGCCGGTCGCCGGGGCAACGCTTGGCGCGGTCGTCCCACCCGATGAGTACTGGCCCCGCCTGCTCGAAATCTGCGACCGCTACGGCGTCCTCCTCATCGCCGATGAGGTGATGACCGGCATGGGGCGCACCGGACGCTGGTTCGCCGTCGAGCAATGGGACATAACCCCCGACATCATCTGTCTGGGGAAAGGGGTCTCCGGCGGCTATCTCCCGCTGAGCGTCACCGCCGCGCGGGGCGATCTGGTCGAGACATTATGGGAGCAGCTCGGCGACTTCAATCACGGCGGGACGTACTCCCACCAGCCGGTGGCCGCCGCAGCCGGGCTGGCGACGATCCGCTATCTGGAAGCGCACAATCTGATCGAGCGTGCCCGTGAAGCCGGCGAGACGCTGGGCCGGAAATTACGCGAGGCCTTCGGCCATCATCCCCATGTTGGCGATATACGCGGGCAGGGCATGATGTGGGCGCTGGAGCTGGTCGCCGATCGGGAAACAAAGGAGCCGTTCCCGCCGTCTGCGAAGCTGGCAGGCCGCATCTTCGATCACGCCTTCGCCAGCGGCCTGATCGTCTACGCCATGAGCGGCTGTGCCGACGGCGTGGCAGGCGATCACGTCATGGTCGCCCCGCCGTTCGTCGTCGAGATATGGCAGATCAACGAGATCATCGGCCTGCTACGAGAGGCGATTGACGCCGCCATCGCCGAAGTCACCGCCGGACCTCAATAGCGGCATCCAGCCACACGAAATCGGCCCCCGCCTCGCCGGAGCTTGAGAGCACCGGCAGGCGCTCGCCCGTTTCCGGTCGGTAAAAGCCAACCCGCACGCGATACTCCCCCGCCGCCAGATCGGGGGGCAGCGTAAGCGCAACCTCATCCGGCACCACCTCGCCCGCCACCCAGCGATACAGTGGGTAGTCGCCGCGCGGGACGCCGTCATGCTGGGTGATGATCGCCCCCTCCTCATCCACCACGTGGACGAACACCGAGTATCCCTCCTCCGGCGGAGCGACCGCCTGCCACACCAGCCGCAGGGGAACCGCATCACCCGCCCGGAACGGCCCGCCCAGATCGTACCCCAGCAACCGCACCACCCCGCCGAAGTCGGCGGTCTGCTCATGTTCCAGTGGCGGGGCCTCGAACAGCCGCTCCGATTGCAGCACCGTGATCGTCCCCAGCTCGATCTCCTCGCCCGTCCCCTCCACGCTCAGCCGGAGGGTGTACGTTCCGGCGGGCAGGTCGGGATCAAGCCGGATCGCGTAGCGGTCGGTGACGACTTCACCCGCCAGCCATCGGGAGGTGGGATAGGTTCCGTGCACCGGATGATCCTCGCTCAGCAGGATTCGCTCCCCTCCGCTCCCTTCGAGCTCCAGCCGTACCCTCAGATCGCGTTCCGGCTGCTCTCCGGCCTGCCAGTGGAGCGCCAGCCGCAGGAGATCGCCCGCGTAGCGCTCGGTTGACTCCAGATCGTACCCCAGCAGGCGCAGCG
Organism: Chloroflexota bacterium; assembly: GCA_011051745.1. GTDB lineage: Bacteria > Chloroflexota > Anaerolineae > Aggregatilineales > UBA3940 > DRKO01. The sequence continues at coordinate 3,262 of DRKO01000355.1, forward strand.
GCCCCATCGCCCGCTCAAGCCGGAACTGGATGGGTGGCTCCGACCCGGTAGCCGCCCGCCCGACCCTCACCGGCCCGACCATGCCATACACCCCGCCGAACTGCCCCTCACGGATCACGGGCAACCGCCCGTCCGTCGCCGGTGAGAACCATTCCAGCTCGAGCGTGTACTCGCCCGGCGGCAGGCCGGGGGGCCGCTCGACCGGCATCTGATGGATGATCAACTCGCCCGGCTCCCATTCTTCCGGCGGGTAGTTGAACAGCCCCTCTCGCGCCCACTCGAATCCCCACGCATCCACCAGATGGGCCACCGGCCCGTAATCCAGAACCTCAGGCCGTGAGAGCACCTCCCAGTAGAGCGTGACTGTCACCTCTCCGGCGTGCTCCGGCCCTTCATCGTAGCCGATCAGCCGGATAGTATTCGCGAAGTTGATCTCAAGCGGGTGCTCCGGTTGCGGGCGCGGGGTCTCCGGCCCCACCCGATAGACCAGATAGCGCGGCTTGCCGTCCGGCAGCGTCGGCCCGGCCAGCAACTCCGCTGGCGCGAGGAGCCCATACAGCCACTCCGGATCAACCAGCCCTGATTGCGGAACCCCGATATACGCTTCCCGCTCCGGCGGCGGATACACAACCGTGCGCCCCAGCGCCGTCCACTTCATCCGCCCGTAATCCTCCGCGATGAAGGCCATCGTCGGGTGTTCATAATGAAACGAGAGGATATAAATGGAAGCCTCGCCCGTATCATGCGCGTTGAACCAGCGCCCCAGATCGGCCATATCGCCGTCCCGCAGCGAGTAGAGCACCGGATCGCGGCCCCAGCGCCGGAAGTAGGCATCATACGTTTCTGCTGCCGTGCCGAGCAATACGATCCCCCAGATCGCGGCCAGTGCCACCTGCGGGATCGGATACCGCCGCTCGATGAGCGATAGCCCCGCCCCCAGCCCGACCGCCGGTAGCAGCATCGCCACCGGCAGCACGCCCAGACTGCGCAGGCTGTGGAACGGCTCGATGGTCAACGCGCCCGGCAGCAGCATCACCCCGAACCAGATCAGGATCAGGCCGGAAAGCACCCGGCGCTCCGGGCTCCGGATCACCCGCGCCAGCGTCACGACGAGTCCGGCGTAAAACGCAGCCGCCACCACCGGATCGAACACCGGGCGGCCCGGCACGTTGAGGTAAAGCAGCGGGTCTCCCCGGAAGCCAAACGCCCCCAGCGCGGCGATCACCCCCCGCAGCACCGTTACGGACGCTTCCGGGGGCGGCATATCGGGCTGGATGGCCGCCACCTGTGTCGCCCGGTGGGTGATGACCTCCGGATGCCGGATCAGGAAGGCTCCCATCGGCGCAAACAGGACGAGGGCCGTCAGGCCGAACACGGCAAAGGGCCGCCCCGGAGAGCGCCCCTCCCGGCGGGCCAGCATCCACACCCAGATCAGCCCCAGCGCCAGCGGCACGATCCGGTTGGCCGTGTAGGTGTAGGCTGTCGCGCCCGCCCAGAATCCGGCCCAGACGGCATCGCTCAGCCTGCGCCGCTGCCACAGGCGGATCAGCCCCCACAGCAGCAGCGTGATCGTGAACGTGAAGCTGATCGCCCGCATCCCGAAGCGGGCGTTGGAGACCGGCCAGAAGGTCGTCGCGGCCAGCGATCCGGCCACCAGCGCCAGCCAGCGAGCGTGTCGCTCCCCCCGGAAAAAGGCGCGGGCAAGTGCCAGCACACCGGCCACGACGATCATCCCCAGGTAAAACGACGCCATCCGCAGCGCCAGCAGGTCATCCCCGATCAGGCGCATCAGCCCCGCCGTAACGTAGTGATAGAGCGGCTCTCGCCCCGTAAACGCCAGTGTGAAAATGGGCCGCTCACCCCCGTAGGCGATCCCCTGCGCGATCAGCCCGTTGGCCGCGTCATCGTAGAACGGGCCGGGCGGGATTTCGTTAATCCGCGCCAGCCGCAAAAATGCCGCGACGAGTAGCACAACCGTTGCTCTGGAGATATAATGAAGCCGTTCTCCTCCAGCCGGGGGTAAAGGCCGGAATGGTCTCTCTGCTTCTTCCATATCACAAGCCTGACACACCATATTCGAGAACGCAAATCTTTGACTCCGGTCATCTTATTTGATACAATAACAGTTCGCTCATATCTATAAACAGGTTTGCCGTTTCGCTAAGAATCGTCATTTGAATTGTCTGACGTGAAACAGTGCTCTTCCGGTGAGCAAGGGCCGTGACCATCAGGACGGCACCTTGCTTTGTGTTGTTTACGCGATGCTCGTGCGCAGGAGCCGGGCGCTCTAACTGATTTTGTGCTGAGGAGAAGGTAATTCATGTCTTATAAGCTGGGTCGGAAATCTTACGCACGCATCCCGGACGTCCAGACGCTCCCCACGCTGATCGAGGTACAGCTTGAGTCATTTCGCTGGTTCAAAGAAGAGGGGTTACGAGAGCTTTTCGACGAGATATCCCCCATTGAGAGCTACAACGGCTCCCTCAAGCTCTACTTTCCCGGTAACAGCGAGGAAGCGCAGCAGTTCGGTCTGACCTACTGGTTCGAAGAACCCAAGTACGATGAAGAAACCTGCCTCGACCGTGACCTGACCTACGCCTCGCCGCTCTACGCTAAGGTAGCGCTGGTGAACACCGAGACGAGCGAGGTGATCGTCTCCGATATCTTCCTGGGTGACTTCCCCCTGATGACCGATCAGGGAACCTTCATCATCAACGGCACGGAGCGCGTCGTCGTCAGCCAGTTGATCCGCTCCCCCGGCGTTTACTTCGATGCCGATAAGGACCCCTCGACCGGGCGCACGCTCGCCATGGCGAAGCTCATTCCCGACCGGGGGGCATGGATGGAGTTCGAGACGCGCCGCAGCGACTACCTTACCATCAAGTTTAACCGCAAGCGCACCATTCCGGTCACGATCCTGTTGCGGGCGCTGGCCGCCGTCTCCGACGGTCTGGACGAGCTTTCGCCCATCCAGACCGGCTCGGACGAAGAGCTTCTGGAGGTCTTCGCCGCGGTGGACAACGACCCCGACCACCGCTTCATCGAGGGGACGATCCGGCAGGAACCGGCCTGGGAACTGCGGAAGAACCAGACTCTTGCCGAGGCCGCGCTGATCGAATTCTACCGGCGGATGCGCCCCGGCGATCCCCCTACCCTGGACAACGCCCGCGAGTACCTGACCGGGCAGCTCTTCGACCAGCGTCGCTACGATCTGGAGCGCGTGGGACGTTATAAGCTTAACCAGCGGCTCGATCTGGACGACCTGATCCCGCGCACCCACCGCACCATCACCAAGCTTGATCTGGTTCGCCTGATCGAACGCATGATCAAGATCAACAACGGGCTGGCCGATCCGGATGACATTGACCATCTGGGGAACCGCCGCGTTAAGACGGTCGGCGAGTTGATCCAGAACAAGCTGCGGGTCGGGCTGCGCCGCACCGAGCGTGTGGTGCGCGAGCGCATGTCCATCCGCGAGAGCGAGGGCCTGACGCCCGTCGTGCTGATCAACATCCGCCCCATCGTGACGGCTGTCCGCGAGTTTTTCGGCTCCTCGCAGCTTTCCCAGTTCATGGATCAGACCAACCCGCTGGCCGAGCTGACACACAAACGTACCCTCTCGGCGCTGGGGCCGGGCGGGCTGCGGCGCGAGCGGGCCGGCTTTGATGTCCGTGACGTGCACCACAGCCACTACGGGCGCATCTGCCCCATCGAGAC
>DRKO01000356.1 GCA_011051745.1 Chloroflexota bacterium
AGATGAACCAGCCCGTTCTCCGGGTTGGGCTGGGGATCGCCCGGAGGCGTGGGGCGGATATCCTGCGGGTAGAAGGTGTGGTGCAGATGCGGAATCTGGGGGTCAGTGGTCGCCCAGCGCACCAGTTCGTTCGCCAGCGCGATGATATCCAGCGATGAGCGTCCCGATTCGGGCAGGGGGCGCGTTTCAACGTCCGGCTCCTCCAGAAACTGCCTTAGCAGGTTCTGGTCGGCGGTGGTGAACGTGGTGTAGATGGCCTGATTCGGATCGCCAACGCGCACCCAGTTCCGGTTGCCGGAGAGAAGCCGTAGCATCTCGTTCTGGAGCTTGCTACTGTCCTGCGCCTCATCCTCCAGAATGTAGGGCCACTGGGCACGCAGACGCTCCAGAAACGCCGGATCGGACTCCAGCGCTTCCATCGCGAAGCGCACCAGATCGTCGAAGTCAACCGCGCCCCGGTAACTCAGGCTGCGTTGATAGGCCTCGTACAGTTCAATGCCGATGCGGGCCAGGGGAAGGTCCACAGGAGAAGCCTCCAGCTTCTCCCACATCACCTCTGGCCCCCAGCGATGATCCTTGCCCAGCCGGATGATCTCCCGCCCGATGCTCTCCACCATCTCGACGCCCTGCTTACGGAGCAGGCGGGCGAGCCTTCCCTCGCTTTCGACCTGTGCCGGATCGAGGTAGGAGATCAACTGCTCGCCGTTCGCACGCATCCAGTTCCCCGCCAGATCGCGGATGATGCCGTCGGCGACACGCTCATCCACGATGTCGAACGACTCGGAGAGACCCACCAGATCGGGGCGCATACGGACGATGTCATGTGCCAGCCCGTGCAGGGTGCGGACCCGGTATCCGACGTAGGGCAACAATCCCCGCTCCTCCTGCACCAGCCGGGCGATCTGGCTGCGGAACGAGTTCACGGCGGGGTTGGTGAAGGTGACGATCAGCACCTCCTGCTCGTCGGTCAGGCCCGCGTCGGCCAGTTCCTCGACCAGCGCGGCGGCCAGCCGGGAGAGCGTGAACGTCTTGCCGCTGCCGGGCACAGCCGCCACGCCCATCTTCCCCCCGCGATAGGCAACGATGGCCTGCTGGGATGGTCGCAGACGAACCGGCTCGCTCATGCGCGACTCTCCCCCTGTGGATGACGGCGCAGGATTTGCTGAAAGAGACGCAGCATCGGGCCGCGCTGTTCATCGCCCTGCTCGCCCAGATCGCTGAACCCCAGATAAATCTCACGGCGGCAGCGACGGACCAGGCCGCTCATGATGCGATAAAGCATGTCCTGCTGACGCTCGAACTCGTCGGCGTCCGTCCAGACCCTCCCCGGCGGCCAGTGGCGCGAAAGCACATAGGGATGCGTCAGAGGCTGATAGAGCCGCTCCCACCAGCCCGTCGAGCCGACATCGAGCCAGAACTGGACGGTCGCCACCCGGTTGCGCATCAGAAAGGTGTAGGCGGGGGCCATGAACACCGCATTGGCCAGCTCATCGCGCCAGCTTGCCACGTAGAGGGCCGCCAGCAATCCCTGATCCACGATGGAGTAGTAACGCCGCCCGATCTCTAAATACGCCTCTTCGTCTGGAAACAATGACTGTCGGAACTTGCGGGCCGACTCGACCAGCTCCGCCGCCACGCGCCCGGCGTCCGGGTCGTCGTGGAAGCCATATCCGGGCTGGGAGAGCACCTCGCCAAACAGGCGGCTGAAGACATGGTCGAGCGGCTCAGGCTCACGGACATGGTACGCCAGCAGCCACTCGCGGAGATAATCGTAACGCTCACCGGCGACGTAGGTAATGCGGTTCTGCATCTCCGGCTGGATAATCTCAAAGGGGGTGAGAGTCTCCTGCCGACTGTTAGGCCGGTAGACAATGCGAGCGAGCAGCCGGGCACGCACCGGATCGAGTCCCTCGATGGCCTGCGCCAGCGCACGTGCAACGTCTTCCTGAGGGGGCGTGTAGCCCCACTGCGGATGAGCGAGCGCGACCAGCGTCAGCAGGCAACGGGCGGCGGGTTCATCGCGCAGGGCACGCGAGGGACGGTGAGAGAGATAGGGAATGCCGCGCCTCTCCAGCTTCTGACCGAGCGAGAAGCGCAGCGCGTCGCTCAGGAAGGGAGCCAGGATCACGATCTCGCGGGGCGGGATACCCTCCTCGTATACCAGCCGGGCGACCGTGTCGGCCACCCACTCGAGCATCTGCGGGTAGTAGTCGTGGAACGCGAAGCGGAACGCCAGATCGGAGTCTTTGGGGGCGGGCTTTGCGCCGGGGCGGCGCAGGCTGTAGGCGATCTCGGCCTGAAGCGCCTCAAGGCCGGGTGACTCGGCCATGACAAAGGAATGTGTGAGCGTCAGCACCCCATCGCATATCTCCCGCAGCGCGTAGGCCCCCTGCGGATCGGCCCCCAGAAACACCCGATAGCCGCCGTCCGTCTCATACGTCAGAAGGGCAGCCTCCAGATGGGGCAGCCAGGCCCGGATCAGATCATGGGCCAGAGGGGACTCCTCCTCCAGATGCTCGGCGATCAGGTGAGACCAGCCGGAGAAGAACTGCTCCCGAAACTCCGGCTTCTCGAGCAGGCGGGTAAATAGCTCTATCTGGAGGGGATAATCAAGCAGGCGGTTTTCCAGACAGTACTGGCGATACGCCTGCGCGACGCGTCCGGCGGCCTGATAGGCGAGCACCTGACGACGGGGACGCTCAGGTCCCCAGGCGGCGGCGAGCAGGCGCGGAATCTCGCGGTAGTCAATCCCCATCAGCACCGCCTTGCCCAGATTGTCAATGATCTGGCGGGCGATCTGCTGGGGCGAGACGCTGATCGCGTCGAACTCCCCCCTGTGCACCGCCTCGCGCACGAAGTCGGCAATCGCGTACTGGGCCGTCTCGATTGTGAGGAAGCGAGGTTCGCGCTCCGGCTCGCTGAAGCCCGCTTCTCTCCCGATCAGGGGCCAGTAAATCCGAACCGCCTCCTGTGCCAGACCGTCCAGCGTGCGAACCTGAACGTCTCCCAGCGGGCCGCGATCTGCCTCACGCAGGGCCAGCAGATAACGGCGGGCCAGCGTCCGCTGGGGAACCATCACAAGGATACGCTCAGGGGGAACCCCGTCCTCCAGCCAGGCGAACAGGGTTTCAATGGCAAGGGTCGTCTTGCCCGTCCCAAAGGGGCCTTCGACGAACATCGTGCGAGGGGCTGCCTCGCCTGTATAACTACTTCCGGGGATGCCCATGTAGCCTATTCATGCCGCCAGCAGGCCCACTTAAAACCGCAACGCTGGCAGAGGGAGAGGTCCTCTGTCATCGGAAAACGGCTGATAGATACGGTGTGGTGGGCCACGTCCTCCATGTGTTCGATCATCTCGTGGATGCTCTGGCGGGCGAAACGCTCCGCCTCCGCCAGAGAGGGTACTCCGCCGGACGGGGCGATGCTGGCCCCGCCGCCGTTGAGGTCAACGATCCAGACGTGTATCTTCTCCTCAGGGAGATTATACCTCTGGTGAGCATAAAAACGGTATATTCCGGCCTGCTCGCGGATGCTTTCCCGTCTCGCATCGCCGGTTTTCCAGTCAATGATGGTGATCGCGTCGGGGGTGTGCACCAGCACATCGGGGATCGCAAAGACGCGCACATCGCCCAGTTGCGGGACATCATGCAGGGAGAAGGACTGGAACGGTTCATCTACCTCGTAAATGTAGTGGGCCGCTTGCTCCCGGATGAAGGCGTATGCATCGCTGCTCAGGAAGGCTCTCACCAGATGGCCGATGTGCTCCTCGACTTCCTCGTCGTCAGGGGAGTCCACATCATGCGGGTATACATGATCGAAGAGAACGATCCAGCGCCCATCGAACCGCGCCCCCCGGCGGGAGGCCTGCACGCCTTCCCGGTAAGTGTGCCGGGCCTTCTCGATCAGTTCGTACTCGTCCGGTTCGGCTTCCTTGCCCTCTCGCAGTGCCCTGATCGTCTCCGCCGCGACCTCGTGAATCACCGTGCCGAGCCATACCTCACGGGAGACGACCTGTTTGAGCCACCAGACGGCGCTTACCACCTTGTCGTCGGCCTCGCGGACGCGCCTCGCGCCGTAGTAGTGCAGATAGTAGCGACGCCTGCAACTGTTAAACATCCTGTGCCGGCTGACCGACCAGCTAAATTCAGTCCACCGATCGACCTTCTCCTTCCGGCGGGTGTGCTGGTCGAGAGTGGCTTCCAGTTCCCGAAGGTCGATTCTATCAAGAACCTTCAGATCATCGTCGCGCATGAGCTTTCCCCTGCCCTCCGGCCCGCGCCGTGTGTTGTCCCCCGCGTGGCGGCGTCCATCAGGGACCCCAGTCCGGGCCGTAGTCCTCCGTCGCGCCGGTCGTCAGCCGCTCGATGGCCCCCGATTGCATGTTATAACGGTACAGGTCGGTATTGCCTTCGATGGTCCGGTTGAAGAAGATAAACAGACCATCCCCCGACCACGCCGGGCGCCCGGACTCGGCCCCCTGAATCAGGCGCGTGGACTGGCCGCTCCCCACGTCCAGCAACCAGATATCGGCCACCTCACCGGCGCTGTCGAGCGTGTTGTAGGCGATCCGCGAGCCATCCGGCGACCAGGCCGGGAAGCGACAATCGGCAGCCGGGCAATCGAAGATCGCGATCTGTGTGCCATCGGGGTAGCTCATGAGGGCGATCTCCCACTTGCCCCGCTGTTGAGTCATATAGGCGATCCGGCTGCCATCCGGGGAGAAGCGCGGGGCGCGATCCCCGTAGTCGTTCTCCGTCAGGCGGGTGATCCCGCTGCCGTCGGCGTTCATGACGTAGATATCGCTCTGGTCATCGCGCCCCGACTCGTAGACGATCCGGCTGCCATCCGGCGACCAGTCGGGATGGCGGTTCGGCTGGTTGGAGGATGTCAGACGTTGGGGCGTGCCCCCGCCAGCCGGTATCACGTAGATATCAGAGTCGCCTCCCTGCCGCGACTCAAACGCGATCAGCGACCCATCAGGAGACCAGTCCGGCTCACCATCATAGTAGCCATTGGAAGTCAACACCCGCCCGTTCTGGCCGTTGGCGTCCACGACGGCGATCTCCGCCGAGGCGTTGATCCCCCGTGTGTAGGCCAGCCAGCCGCTCCCCCCGCTGGGAACAGGGGTTGAGGTGTTCGTCGGGGTGGCGGTGTAGGTGGGCGTTGGCGGAAGCGTCGCCGTTGGCGTGGGGGTGATGGTCGACGTCGAGGTCGGGAACGGCGTATTGCTCGGTGGCAGGGGCGTACCGGTTGGCGGCGGGATCGGTGAAGAAGTAGGCGAGGGCGGGAGAGACGTTTCGTCGGGCGTGGCGGTCGGCTCGATGATCACGCCCTGATCGCCCGTCGGCGTGAGCGGTGTGCTGGTGGGGATGATGATGACGATTGTCGCTTCGGGAGTATCCGTCGCTTCGCCCCCGGCCATGATCGCCGCCGCCCCCGGTGGAGGCAGTGTCGGCGGACGGGCCGCGCTTCCCCCCTCCACCTGAGAGAGCAGAAACGCTCCCACTCCTACCGCGCTCAGCAGCATCAGGACGCCCAGCACGCCGGCAAGGAAGGGGAACGTCCTGCCCCGCGATGTCCGGCGGCGCACCGGCGTGACCGTTCCGAGCGGTTCGGGTTCGCCCGGCCCCTCGTGGGCGCCCTCGCCTACCGCAACATATCCGCCCCCGGAGGAGCCGCCCGCTCCGGCGTATTCCCCGTATTCCTCCGAAAAGGCCCCCTCGTCCACCACCTCGACATGAGAGACGGGCACGTCGGATGCTGTGTCGCCCGCTCCCCCGGCGGCAACCCCCGGCCTGCCCGCTTCCTCCACCACCCGCCGGAAATCGGCGGCCAGCGCGAGGGCGGAGGGATAACGATCGTCCGGGCGTTTTGCCATCGCCCGCGCGATCACGGCGTCCAGCGCGGCGGGAAGCGAGGGATCATGCTCCCGCACCGGGGGCACGGGGTCTTTCACGTGCATGTACATCACGGCCAGCGGCGTCTCGGCCTCGAACGGAGGCTGGCCGGTCACGATCTCGTAGAGGATCGCACCCAGAGCGTAGATGTCGCTGGCAGGGGTCAGCCGCTTGCCCTGACATTGCTCAGGGGACATGTAACTTGGCGTGCCCACCACCCCGCTGGCGGTGACCTGCGTGGTCGAGCCGAGCATCTTGGCAATGCCAAAGTCGCTCAGATAGGCGTTTCCGCGCTCGTCAAGCAGGATGTTGCTTGGCTTCAGGTCGCGGTGGATGATGCCCTGCTGATGGGCGTAATCGAGCGCGTCGGCGACCTGCTCCAGAATGTGCGCCGCCTCCGGCAGGCTGATCCGCTCGTAGTACAGCTTCTTACGAAGCGTTCCCCCCTCGATCAATCGCATCACAATGTAGGGGAGCCCTCTGTGCTCCCCGTACTCGTACACCGGAACGATGGAGCGGTGCTCCAGCCGCGCAACCACGCGAGCCTCGCGCTGAAAACGCTTGAGGAAGGTAGGGTCTTCAGAAAGCTGGCGGGAGAGAATCTTCAGGGCCACATAGCGGTCGAAGGCAGGCTGATAAGCCCGGTAAACGGTCGCCATGCCTCCCTGGCTGATGATGTCTATGACCTGATACTGACCTACCTGCTGGCCGATCATCGCTGCCCCTGATGCTCACAGGCTATGTGTTACTCATTTGCAGACTGTAGCACAACTGGAAGGTGCACGCTAACCGGAGCCAGCGCTACAGGGGAAACATCCCCGGAAGGCTGTTACATCAGGAAAGCCACCGCGATGCTGGCAAGGGCCGTCAGGGTAAAGGCGGGCAGAAGATAACGGCGCACCGGGCCGTACCCCATCAGAGCCGCGATGATCCCCTTAAACAGCATGTTGGCGGCTGCGCCCAGCACCACACCGCGCATCGCTATCTCGATAGGGAGAGAGGACCCGGCAAGCGTCGCCATGGAGAGTGTCACGGCGTCCAGGCCAGCGATCCCGCCGATGATGCTGGAGAGATACGCCCCCGCGTCTCCCAGATACACCTGCGCCGCCTTGGAGAGCCACAGCACGAGCGCGAATATCAGCCCGAACTGGAGGGCCGGACGCAGGGCAAAGGGGCTGCGGGCCGCCTTGCCGCGCGGCGCATCCAGTGCGCCCTCGGAGCGTTTAAGCTGCCACCACAGGAACCCTGCTCCCAGCGCAGAGATGACCGCTCCGGCGGCCATCGGCGGGATCAGCGCAAGCCCGAGCTGGCGGTTGATCACCATCGCCAGCACAACAATGCGGAAGAACATCCCCGTTGAGGCCAGCGCGATTGCCAGCGCAAAGAGCGGCGCGTACTGGCGTTCCTCTTCCCTCTGGCTGCGGCGTGCAAAGTTGAAAGTAACCGCCGTGCTGGACACCATACCGCCCAGAACGCCGGTCACCCCGATGCTGCTCTGTGCGCCGTAAATCTGGGAAAGGACATACCCCGCCAGATTGATCCCGGCCACGAAGACCACCATCAGCCAGATGGTGCGGGGGTTCAGCACGTCCAGCGGGCCAAACGTCCGGTCGGGGAGGATGGGGAGGATGACGACCCAGACGATGGCGAATTCCAGTCCGGCCCGGATGTCTTCCCGGTCCACGTGCTTGAGGAACGTCTGGAGGTTCGGCTTGAAGGTCAGCACCAGAACGATGGTAACCGTCAGGGCGGCGGCCAGCTCCGACTGATCCCAGTAGACCAGCGCCCCCAGCAGGAAGGCCACCAGCAGGACAACCTCGGTCGTGATCCCGATCTGCCCCGTCTCAAAGCCCTGAAAGTAGGAGACAGCCGAAAAGGCTGCCATCGCCCCGAAGCCAGCAACGAACAGCCAGTACCCTGTGAACTGCTCGCTGACGAAGGCCAGCAACGCACCAAGCAGGCTGATAAGCGCAAAGGTGCGCATTCCGGCGAAGATCAGAGGTTTGTCGCGCTCGCGCTCCAGCCCGATCAGGAAGCCCAGAAAGAGGGCCAGGCCGAAACGGAGAAACAGTATCTCCAGTGATGGCATAGAGTCTTTTACCCGCCTCCTCCAATGAGATATAACATAGGCCCCCCGTTTCTGCTACTGGCGACGCGGCACGCTCACCGGAGCGTGTGCCGCTGTGCTATAATCTCATCTGGCGCTGCGGAAGCCCCGCTGGCGTCGCAGCGGGCTTCTCTGCCCACCCAACCCTCAACCCTGCAAGGAGGACACATGTTGTTGAAAGTCTCTCTGACCTATTGCGCAGTTTGAAAGTATCTCCCTCGTGCCGTCAGTATGACGGACGCCATGCTTCAGGAATTCGAGCCTTACATCGAGTCATGGACTCTCATCCCCTCTGACGGGGGACGCTTCGAGATCGAGGTGAACGGCAAGCTGATCTACAGCAAGCTCAAGACCGGACGCCACGCCGAAATAGACGAGATTCGTCAGGCGTTCCGGGAGATGATCAACCGGCGCTAGTTGCCTGCTACGCCACTCAGCACCCATTATCAGACACGGGGGCCCTGATGAACCGTGCACGCCTCATACTGGCTGGAACGCTGGCGCTGCTGGCGACCCTGGCCTGTGGTCTCCTGCAGACGCCATCTCCAGAGACCGGCGAACCGGCGGAGGGGGAACAACAGGCCACCGCCACGCCGGTCACGCTGGAGGCAGCTTCTCAGGAGAGCGAAACGACGGCTGAGAGTCTGGCGACGGCCACGCCCGTTCCCCTCCCCACAGAGCCGCCTCTGATCTCTGCCTGGCCGCTGGCCGCTGATCTCTTCTACCTGAACGACGCCGGTCAGATCTGGCGGCAGCCGCTGGCGGGCGATGACAGCGCGGCGGCGGCCGTCACCCGGCTTGACCTGCAAATCCTGGATTTCGCCGTCGCGCCGGGTGGCGAATGGCTGCTTTATCGGGCCGGGGATCACGTGGCCGTTACATCTGTGGACGGGTTTTCCGGGCAGGTGATCGCGTCTGAGCTGGCGACCCCCTCCGCAGGGGACAGCCAGCCGGTCGCCTGGTCGCCGGATGCCACCCGGCTGGCCTACGCCACGCCGGAGGGCTTTCAGGTCTTTGTCCCTGTCCCCGGCGCGGGCTCAGATTTCGCCATCTTTGACGCGCAGGAAGCGCCCCTCTCCGGTCTGGGCTGGTCTTATCAGGCCGACTGGTTGCTCGTCTGGCGAACGGATGGGACAGCCGCCCTTTACAGCGTGGATGAGGCCCTCTCGCTTCGGGTGGAACTGGGCCGCATCAACGGCTACGCCTGGCTGAGGGATGGGCGGCTGTCCTTCGCCCCGGCGGAGGGGGGGCTGGCTCTTCTCCAGCCGGAGGACCTCAACTCGCGGGTTTTCATCGTCCCGCAGGATCGCTTTGTCACCCTGCCCGTTCAGCGTCTGGATGGCACGCTGGCCTTCTTCGTCCACAGCGGCAACCCGGAGGAGCCGGGCTTCCTGCACACGGGCGACCCGCTCGACTTCAGCTTCCGCCCCGAAAGCAACGTACCCGTGCGGACGGAAGGGATGATCTGGAACCCCATCGGCACACGTCTGCTGGGGCGCGGCGAGAGCGAGTCGGCGACCGTCCTCATCATTGATCCCCTCACCGGCTCCCGCGCCACGTTCGATGCGGCGGGGGTCCCGCTCCGCTTCGGCTGGGGCGACCCTCTGCCTCTGGCCGTCGAAGGGTTGCGCCTGCC
>DRKO01000357.1 GCA_011051745.1 Chloroflexota bacterium
GAGCTGGCCCCCCTGACCGCCCGTCAGGCCGATGAGATGCTGGACCGGACGGCAGCCGGTCGCCTGCTGGCGGGTTATCGCGGTGCGCCGCCCGCTGACCGCAAGGCGGTTGTGGATGTCATCCTGCGGCTGGCCCAGATTGCCCTTGATTGGCCGCAGATCGCCGAGATCGAGATCAACCCGCTGGTTGTGATGCGTGAAGGGGAAGGCGCTTCGGCTGTGGATGTGCGGGTGCGCCTTCAGGCGGTGGAGTGATCCGCAGCCGGATCGCCGCGCAAGCACGTTACGGGTCAAAAAAACACCCCTCCGGCGCCGGAGGGGTGTTTCGTATTCGCGTCAGACGCTGGATTAGTTGAACGTCTGCGAGGCGACGATGCCGAGCGAACGCCCTTCCGTGTCGAACAGCTCCAGATCGATGCGCACGATGCGACGGTCAACGGTGGGGACGCTGTTCCACAGCCGGGGGTGTATCAGGTAGACGGTCAGCGGGGCACTGCCGCTCTGGCCGGGGAGCAGGTTCTCCGGCTTAACCTGATAGGCGTTGCCGCAGTCGAACCAGCCGCCGGGCAGGGTCACTTCCCAGTGGAACCAGATGTTATCGGCCCGGCTGAGAGGCTCGTCGCCCTGGGCGTACACCGTTTCCTGATACCGGCAGCCGACATAGGCCGGGAATGAAAGCCCGTCGTCTGTGTAGACGGTGGCGTGCCACAGGGGTTCGTTAGTGACGTAGGGGTAGGGGATGGTATCGTGGACTGCGCCCAGCAGAGTCACCCAGCGTGGGCCGCCCGGCGTGTCGCGATCATAACCCGGATAGTAGCGCCCGCCAGCGATGCCGGGCGTCACACTCAGGTTGTGAACGGTGATCGGGACTTCGACCACGCGCCCATCGCCGCTGTAGAGCGGCTCCCCGAACTCCACGATCACGCCGCCCGTCCCGCTGGTGCGCGGAGCCGGGGCCGGCGCGCTGACGGTGGGTTGAGCAGCCGGAGCCGCAGAGGGCGCGCCACCGGTCGGTTCAAAATCGGCGGGCGGGAGCAGCAGAATCTGCCCCGTGCGGATCAGGTTGGGATTTTCGATGTTGTTGTAAGCAACCAGCGCGTCTACCGTCGTCCCGCAGATATAGGCGATGGAGTAGAGCGTCTGGTTGGGCCGAACTTCCCATTCCCCATCCGCGCATTCCTCAGCGGTGTAGTCGGCCAGCCCCACGCCAACCGGCGTGAGTGCGGCGAGCAGGATAAGTGCCAGTACTAAGGTCAGAGCACGTCTTGCCATTGGTACAGGGGCCTCCTCTAATCTCCCTATGGGTTAGTTACAGGCTGTCAGTTTACCGCAAACTGGCAATCGTGCCACCTCTGCCGACCGCACGGGGCGTGTTCACCCTTTCCGCCCCGCGCCGCTTGACTCCTGAGGGCACCTGTCGTAAGTTAGAGCTATCTGGTCTGCGGGCCGCTGGCCCTGATGTCTGTCGGTGTGAAAGGTGGGCGTATGTTTGGCATTGGAACCCCGGTGATCGAAGTCGCGATCAGCCTGATCCTGCTGTATGTTCTCCTGAGCCTCGTGACTTCCCAGCTAAACGAGCTGATCGCCGTTATCTTCTCGATGCGTGCCGCCAACCTTCGGGACGGCATCGTCAACATGCTGGGCGTGGAGACGGGGGCAGATCTCACGGCGGAGATCTACGAACATCCTCTGATACAGGCTCTTGGGAGACGGGGCGGGAAGCAGAAACCGGCCTACATCCCCTCTGAGACGTTCGTCACCGTCCTCCTGAAAGTGGTGGAGGAAAGGAGCGGGGACAGAATCCTGAAGCCGGTTCCAGAGATCGTGCCGGAGCTACGCCAGACGTTGCGAGCGCAGGTTGATCGCCTCCCTCCTGAGTTTCCCCCGCAGGTCAAACGGGCGCTGTACCACGTGGCAGACGGGCAGTATCCTGTTACTTACGTCCAGAACGTGATTGAAAGCCTCCCTCCCGGCGTAGCGGACGAGATCAAGCAGACCCTCGGCGCGATCATCTACAATGAAGACCCGCTGGCCGATTTCCGGGCGGCGGTGGAGACTCTTCCAGATGGTCTGCGGGCCAAAGGGGCGTTGCTGACGCTGATTGATGAGGCGAACGGCGATATTCAGGCCCTGCGGCAGAGCGTCGAGAGATGGTTTAACGACACGATGGAGCGCGTTAGCGGCTGGTACAAGCGCTGGGCGCAGACGCTGATCACCATTATCTCGTTCATCTTTGTCCTTCTGCTGAACGCCGACACCATTATGATCGCCCGTCTGCTGTGGGACGACTCGGCGGCGCGGGCGGCGCTGGTGGCCGTCGCCGAGAGCGCCACCTCTCAGGTGGAAGGCCCGCTCGACGCGGAGGCGCAGGAAGCCCTGCTGAGCAACATCGAGCAGGGGCTGGAGGGGCTGTCCCTGCCTCTGGGGTGGCATCTCGAGCCGGAGGGTCCGGATGACCTGCGAACCCTCCCCACCGATCTGGAGGGGATTCTCCTGAAGCTGATAGGGCTGGTCCTCACCACGTTTGCTGTCTCGCTGGGGGCTCCCTTCTGGTTTGACCTGCTTGGCCGCTTTGTCAACATCCGTGCGGAAGGCCAGGCTCCGGCTGTCGAGCCGGTGGAGGAAGCGGCGGGCGGTTAGCAGGAGCAATGAGATCGCTTCGGAGAGGCGCGGCGGATAGGCGTCTCTCCTTTTATTTTTCACGCTTTCCGGGGCCTCGGCGGGGCAAAACACGGTATACTTATAGGTGTACTGCGCCCAAGCTGGCCGGGCGGTCGCGGGCCGGGGCATCTGCGGATGCCGCTGGCCTGAGGAAAGTCCGCGCTCCGCAGAGCACGGTGCTGGCTAACAGCCAGGCGGGGTGACCCGACGGAATAGTGCCACAGAGAAGCAGAGTGCCAACGCGGCTTCCCGTCATCCGACGGGCGGTCGCACGGCGAGGGTGAAACGGTGTGGTAAGAGCACACCGGCGCTCCTGGTGACAGGAGCGGCCAGGCAAACCCCACCGGGAGCAAGGCCAAGCAGGGACGAGGTGTTGCTCGCACCGCTTGAGTCCCGGGTAGGCCGCTAGAGGCGGGCGGTAACGTCCGTCCCAGATAGATGACCGCCCA
>DRKO01000358.1 GCA_011051745.1 Chloroflexota bacterium
GACCAATTACGCGGTTGAGATCGGGCGGCGGGCGGCCCGTATGATGCTTGAGGATGCGGGGGAGTAAGCGCCGGGGCCTGCTAAAAAGAAACGCCCGCTCATCTGATCGGGCGCCCGGAGTCTGGCACTTTTTGGAAAACGGAATGGCCTTCGGTAAGAAAAGGCATGCTAAAACCACCTACCGAAAGGGCCATTCCGTTATTCCCTGAGCGGGTAAGGGGACTCGAACCCCTGACATTCAGCTTGGGAAGCTGACGTTCTACCGCTGAACTATACCCGCCTGCATTTACAATTATACACGCTTCGCCCTGAAGTGCAACGGTTTTTTTGCCCGAAAGGCGTGCCTGCCGTTGTCAGGCCGGGGCCGGGTTGCTAAACTCCAGTGAGCTATCAGGGGCAAGCTGAGTTTCGGAGGAGCATGGATGTTTGACAGCGAACGGCGTGAACTCGAAAAGCGCATGATCGAAGAGGGACGGCTGCCGCCGGGCCAGTCGTTGACGACGAAATTCCCGGTGCTGCACTACGGGCCGGTTCCAGAGGTTGATCTGGAGACCTGGACGCTGCGCTCGTTCGGGCTGGTCGAGGAAGAGAAGGTCTGGACGTGGGAGGAGTTCCTGAAACTCCCCACCCGAACGGTGACCTGTGACATTCACTGTGTGACGCGCTGGAGCAAGTTCGATACCGTCTGGGAGGGGGTCCCGTTCCGCGAGTTTGTGAAGCTGGCGGGCGTCAGGCCGGAGGCCCGCTACGTGATCGTTCATGCGGAATACGGCTTCACGGCCAACCTGCCGCTTGAGGTGATGCTGGATGATGACGTGTTGCTGGCCTATAAGTTCGATGGGAAGTTCCTTGAGCCGGAGCACGGCTTCCCGCTCCGAACGCTCATCCCCAGGAAGTACTTCTGGAAGAGCGCCAAATGGGTGCGGGCCATCGAGTTCACCGACCGGGATCGGCTGGGCTTCTGGGAGCAGGCGGGCTATCACAACGAGGCCGACCCCTGGAAGGAACAGCGTTTCGCCCGTTTCGGGAGGGGCTGAGGCCTGCTTCAGAGCGTGACTGGGACAGAAAACTGCCGCGAGGCTCTATCGCGGCAGTTTTGGTTTCGAGGGCCTGTGCGGTTCGGCGGGGCTACCGACCGGATGAGCGACGACGGGGTGCGCCCTCCGGCTGGAGCATCTGCAGGATCGCGCCCACCTGACGGCGCACCTGCGAGTCGGTTCCCATCAGGTCGGCGATGCGCTCGCAGCTATACAGTACGGTGCTGTGATTGCGCCCGCCCAGCGCCTCCCCGATCTGCTGGAGGGGGATATCGGCTTCCTCGCGGGCCAGATACATCGCGACCTGACGGGCGATTGAGACCTCGCGTGAGCGGTCGCGCCCGCACAGCGCATCGGGGCTGACGCCGTAAAACTCCGCCACCGTGAGGATGATGTCCTCCAGCGCGAGGGCCGGTGGCTCATCCTGCCGGGGCCGGAGCTCCTCCAGCGTTTCCCTGACGTGGGAGAGAGAAGGCGGTTCGTGAGTCAGGAGGAAGGTGGCGATCACGCGGTTGAGTGCCCCTTCCAGATCGCGCACGCTGCCCTGCGTCTCCTCCGCGATTGTCTCCAGCACATCGTAGGGAATGCGGTCGCCGAAGCCGCGCTGGCGGGCCTTGATCTGGAGAATCTCCAGCCGTGTCAGGAAGTCCGGCGGCTGGAGTTCGACCATCAGGCCGCCCCGGAAACGCGAGCGCAGCCGGTTGTCCAGCTTTTTCAGGGCTTCCGGCGGATGGCTGGCGGCGACGACGATCTGGGCGTTCGCCTCGTAGAGCGCGTTAAAGGTGTGATAAAACTCCTCCTGCGTCGAGTCCTTGCCCGCCATAAACTGGATGTCGTCCACCAGCAGCACCCCGGCGCTTCGGTATTTCTCGCGGAAGAGATCGGTGTTGCGGGCGCGGATGGCGGCCACCAGATCGTTGGTGAAGCGCTCCGATGAGACGAACAGCACCCGCGTACCCCGTTCATGGCAGGCGTTCCCGATGGCATGCAGCAGGTGTGTCTTGCCCAGCCCGACCGGCGCATGAACGTACAGGGGGTTGAAAGCCATGCCGGGCGTCTCAACGACGGCGAGCGCGGCGGCATGGGCCAGCCGGTTGCAGTCCCCGACGGCGTATGCGTCGAATGTGTAGCGCGGGTTCAGGCCGGTTTCGCCGGGGGAAAGGCGTTCAAAGCGTGGCGTTTCCTCTCCGGCGGGCTTCAGATCGGCCAGCAGAGGCCCCGCCTCGTGAAGGTCATCGTTCTGCTGGCGGTGCTCAGACCAGAGGACGAAGCGCACTTCGACGCTGCGCTGCGCGATCCGGCTCAGCGTGCGGGTGATGATCTGCTTGAGGCGATGTTCGAGCCATTCACGGGCGTAGATGTTGCTGACGCCGATAATATATGTGCCGTCTTCGTGGGCGATCAGGCGGGCGTTGCGCAGCCATGTGTCAAACGTCTCACGGGGGAGCTGAAGCTGTAGCTCCCCGTAGGCCGTTTTCCAGATGGTGCTGGCCCTGCTTGAATGACCGCTCATAGAAACGTGTTCCCGGTGTAGCTTGTTCAGGCTGGCAGAAGGGACCGGGGCGCGTTCCGGGCTGTGTATCCCCCGGAGACCGGGCCGGTTCGGGTTTTCTCTGATGCTGATCGGTGCAATGAAGGCGCCCCTGTGCGTGGCGTATGACGGGGCGCGGTGCCCATTGCTGTGCAATCATCATAGCAGAGTCAGGTAGCCCCTACAATGGCGTAACCTTAAAAAGTCTCAATCTTTAAGGTTGTCGAATGTTAAAAGTTTGTTCGGGGTTTGGGGCAGCAGGAGGCGGGGCGCGGCCTTCAACTGGAGGCGCAGATCGGACTACATGCGGGGGGTGGCCGCATAGAGGGCACTACATACAGGAGGACGGACAACACGAGACGCAGGTCGGCGGGCAGCCCGATCGTTATGTAAAAGAAAACAGATCGCTTTCCGCCGCTCCGGCGGAGCGCGAAAGCCCCGATTTTGCGGGTAGGCTGGCGTTCTGTCGCTGGAGGACCGCTTCTTGCGGCAGAGAGGATCAAAAAGCACCCCGGAGATGGGCCGTAAACCCATCCCCGGGATGCGATGTTACCCCTCTACGTAGCGTCGGGCCAGCGCGTTCAGCGCGTCGTAGTACCCCTGGATGCTGGGGATATAGTGTCGCTCGTCGCGGGCATGAGGACCCAGCCCGGACTGCCCCCACACCACCCCCTGCCCGCCGGGCGCAAAGCGGGCGCTCGTCCCCGGAAGCTTCTTGCCCGTCTGCGGCTCTTCGCCGGAGACCTCACGGATGGCGTCCAGCAGGTTGCGGAGATGAGGGTTATCCGGGCGGCAGATGATCCCCGCGTCCCTGACCTCGAACACCGGTTCCAGACCGGCGCGGGCCGCGTAGTCCTCCAGCAGCGCGATCAGGGCCTCCAGATCGTCCTCCGGTATCAGGCGCACCTCAACGCCCAGTTCGCCGTGCGTGGCGGTGATGTTATACACGCCGGGCTGGCCGACGTTGAGGAACGGGAAACGATAGGACGAACGCCACCCGTCTTCGGCGGTGAGCGTCAGGTGGGCGGCGAACAGCTCCGCCAGATCGGTGCGTGCCTTGAGCAGGCTGTCGGCCAGATCGGCGGGCACGCTGGCCGTGCCGGTGTGTCCGGCCTCCCCTCTGGCGATCAACCTGAAGCGCATCACGCCCCGGTTTTCCACGCACACCTTGCCCATCAGTTCGTGCCCCTGCTCGCCGGTGCGCTCTCCGGCGATGAGCAGTTCCGGGATATAGTTCCGCTCGATCTGGAGTGTGGAGAGCACATGCGGCGTCCCCGCCGGTTCGATCTCGCCGTTCTCCTCGTTCCCGACCAGCAGGAGGTTGATGGCGGGTTTAGCGCCGGGCTGCCGCATCTGATCCTTCATCCAGACCAGATAGGTTGCCACCACTGTTTTCATGTCGGCGCTCCCCCGCCCCCAGAGATACTCACCCTCGATGCGCGGCTCGAACTGCGAGTCGTCCGGCTCCGGCGCGACAACGTCAAAATGCCCGCTCAGCATCACGGGCGCTGCGAGGTGGTCGGGGAAGTAGGCGAGCAGGGCAGGGTACTTCCCTTCATCAAAGATGCGCACCTCCACTCCGGCGGCCTCCAGATAGTCGCGGATGAAGTAGGCAGCCCGCGCCACCTCGTCGAGACGTTCGTCGGGGCAGTTGGTCACCGAGGGGATGCGGATCAGGCGCTCGGCCAGAGCGACGATCTCGCTGGTCTTGTCGGGATAGGAGATGTCAATCACGGCCTGCTCGGTGGGGTGGAACGGCACACGGGGCGCGGGCTGGCGACGTGCCGCCTCGCGGGCCGTCTGGAGCAGGTCACGCAGCTTTCCGGCATCGCTGTTGGCGGACTCGATCCGGGCCGCGATCTCCTGCACCTGACGGCGCACTTCGGCCTCGCGCTCCTCGGCCAGCTCCTTGAGCAGCTCCGGCGGGACGATCACGCTGTCCCCCAGTTCCTCCTGAATGCGGGCCCGCAGCTTTCCGGCGGTGTTCGGCGCACCGAGCGCCATCTCGCGCAACGGTTCGAGCAGGTCCCAGCGCCCCAGCGCCTGCGCCAGCGGGCGCACCTGATCGAGCGTCCAGCGCAGGAAATCGCGCATACCGATCAGCTTCCCGCTGAAGGGGTTCTCGATCTGGGCACGCAGGCCGTGCGCGGCGGCTGCCGATTCGTTGCGTCGGGCGCGGGCGATGTCTTCCACGTCGTAGCGGAAGGCACGCGCAAAGGACGGATCGGCGTAGAAAAGGATCAACAGCAACTCGATCAGCGTCAGGTGGGCCACGTCCATCCAGAGATCGTGCCCGCCCTCGTCCGTCCGCAGTTCGATCCGCGACATGGGGATGTCAATGCGGGCGCAGAGATTCTCCTGCTCGATCTGGCGGGCCATCTCCTCTTTGCCGCCTGCCCGCTCCGGCGGGTAAATCCCCTTGCGATACAGCTCCTGCAACTGCTCGCTGGTGATCGAGACGATCCGCTCAATCGGATCGGTTGAAGAACGGGCCCGGACGGGCGTCCAGTTGTTGTTCCCGAAGCGCACTCCGCGCTGCACCAGATCGTAGGAGATGCGGACGTAGTCCTCATGGCTCCGGTAGAGATACGGCACATCCAGATTGCGGTCGTTGGGGAAGATTAGATTGCGGTTGGAGTCCACGTCGGTGAGGATGACGAGCGGCTCACCGGTGCGGATGTCCGCCCGGAGCGGCGAACTGGCCGTGATGGCGATGGAGAGCGCCGTAAAGGCCCGCATCAGCCGCGCCCCCTCGATGTAGACCTGATTTTTATAGGCGTCGAGGTGTCCGTTGCCGCGCTCGCTGGGGGAAAGATGCATGAAGTCCCAGCTCAGCAGCGTTTCGGGCAGCGAGACGTTGACGTGCCGCCCGGCGGTGGCGAGGCTACTCCCGTAGATGTCCACGCAGCGCTCCAGATAGCGCCGCTTGGCGAGGTTCCATCCTCTGGGGATGTCGTCGTGGCTGATCTCGGTCGGGTACAGCAGGTTACCGTGATAGGCATACAGGCGCTCCCCCCGCGCCGCTCCGGCTGCCGCCAGCGCGTTCAGCAGGCAGGCTTCGAGCACCCAGCCCTCAAAGACGGTGTGGATGGCGGAGTAGTAAGGCCGCGTCATCCACTCCGTCATCCACTGGAACACCTCGAGCTGGTTGTAGTCGGACAGCCAGCCGGGGATAAAGTCGGCCCGCAGGCGGTCAATGAAGCCCGCCTCCGTGCCCTCCTCCCGTAGAGGGCGGAAGTGCGAGTCGTACAGGTTCCATTCCAGTTCAAGGCCGGTGGTTCCCCCGTTGCGGCGGAGCACCAGATCATTTTCGATGGCAAGCTGGTATTTTTCCGCGAAGCTACCGATGTCAGATGTCATCATCATAACGCCGCCTCCTCCCTGTGCTCCTCACGATTGCTACAGCAGCGCATCCAGCCCGGCCACCAGCCGCTCGAATGCGCCGCGCGTGCGCTCTGAGGGCGTGGCATAGGAGAAGCGCACCCAGTCCGCCCCGTACCGCGAGAAGTAGACGCCGGGGACAATGGCGACGCCCCACTGCTCGGCCAGATACTTGCCCAGTTCGGCGCTATCGGGCAGTCCGGCGGCCCGCAGCCAGTGCCCAACATCAATGAAGGCGTAGTACCCTTTGCCCAGAATGTAGTTGAAGCCGTGCTCCTCCAGCAGATCGCGCAGCACGGCGCGGCTTTCGTTGGTGGGCTGGATGATCGTCGCGGCGGCTTTTCCGTAGCCCATCTCATAGGCGGCAATCGCCACCGCCTGAGCGTAGAAGGGCGGGATCACGCCGTGCGAGGCGCGGGCCTGAATGAACTTGATCACCTTCTCCGGGGCGATGAGATGGGCGTTGCGGATGTTAGAGCCGCCCAGCGACTTGGTGATCCCATCCAGAAAGATCAGGCGTTCGCGCTCTTCCGGCGTGAACTGCTTGATGAAGGCGTTCAGGTCCATCGGTTGCTCGTCGGTGACGTAGTGATAAATCCAGTCGAAGAGGACGAACGCCACCCCCGATGCCAGCGCCGCGCGGGCGAGCTCGATCTGCCGCTCGACCGGGATCGTGTTGCCGGTCGGGTTGTCGGGGCAGGTGATGACCAGTCCGGCGACTTTACGCCCTGCCTGCTCCGCATATTCGCAGCAGGCGCGGATCGAGTCGGGCGTGTAGGCCCAGCCGTCATCGGGATGGCCGGGGGCGAGCAGGACGTTGGCCCCCACGCCATACGGCCCCCAGTTGTAGCTGATCCAGGGAACCCGCGAGACGACCACCACGTCCCCGATCCGGCCATGCCCCAGGCTCAGCATGGCGGAATAGGCCTTGAGCAGCGCGTCACGCCCGCCGACGGCGGCCAGGACGTTGGCCGGGCCGAGGCCGGTATCGCTGTCGAACTGCCAGTAGTCCTCCACGACGGCGCGGCGGAAGAGGTCGGTCCCGTAGGGCATATCGTAGCCCGTCCCGTGCTCGATCTGGAGCGCGGCGGCACGCTCCAGAATTTCGGCCGGGACACCGGGCAGGCTGGCTCCGCCGTCCCCCTGCGAAGCGTCGTAGACGGGGCTATCGGGATGGGTCTCCCGGTAGGCGGCCAGCCCCTTCTTGATCAGGAACATCCGCGAGGGGGGGATGTCGGCCATGTGGGAAGGGTAATCGTTGACCGGGACGAGGGCCTCAGCTTCGGTGACAAAGACGGGTTGATCGTGACTGGCGGCGGCTTGCTCTGCCATAACTCCTCCTCCATTCGTGAGAGATAAGTCGTATGCGGCCTCGGTATCTGTCATGGCCCTGGGACCGCGCCGGGGCAACCGAAAAGCCCTCCGGGAGGGGTCCTGGAGGGCTTGGGTTATACCTGTGCGTCGTTTACGGGCTTTTTATTGCCTGCTCACGCAACCCAGAGAACCGCTCCAGGCCCCGGCCCGGCGGCGGCGGGTAGTGGTATTGGTATTGAGCATCAGGATTGCGTGCGGCAGGTTCATCTTGCTCGTCCTATCACAAACTTGCCAGCATCATACAGGGTTCTGGCGGATATGTCAAGAAATTTGCACAGAAATGCAGGGAGATCGCCCCGGCTTGACCTCTGCCGCCGCGCTCTCTACAATCCTGCCTGTGCGAACATCTCTACAATGACAGTAAGTGAAGAACAGGAGAGCGGAACATGGAGCCACGTAGAGTTGAGTCTGAAGGCGCACCGGCGGCGGTCGGGCCGTACTCGCAGGCCGTGCGGGCGGGAGACCTGATCTTCTGCGCCGGGCAACTGGGCCTTGACCCCGCCACCGGCCAGTTCGCCTCGGAAGACGTTCAGGGGCAGACGCGGCGCGCGCTCCAGAACCTGAGCGCCGTGCTGGAAGCCGCCGGATCGGACCTGGCGCATGTGGTCAAGACGACCGTCTTCCTCGCAGACATGGGGGACTTCAAAGCGATGAACGAGGTGTACGCCACCTTCTTCGGGGATGTGCCGCCCGCCCGCTCGACGGTGGCGGTGAAGGAGCTTCCGCTCGGCGGGCTGGTGGAGATTGAGGCAATCGCCGTCAGAAAATCCTGATCCCACCCCAAAAACACTCCCGCGCCGGTTGACGGCCTCCCCGGACGGGTGTATAACGACCTGAAGACCTTCCTGTTTACCGGGGACGGGAGCTTATGTGTCGTGTCATTCGACCCCTGCATGCGCTGATCGTGATCGGGGTGCTGGCCGGTTGTGTCCCTTCTGCCGGGTCTGCGCCGGAGATCGAAGAGGGAGAACCGGCTCCCCTGCCGGACGCTTCCCCGGCTGGCCCCCGCACCGGCGCACCGTCTGAAGAACCTTCCTCTGTACCGTCCACCC
>DRKO01000359.1 GCA_011051745.1 Chloroflexota bacterium
CTCGTCCTCTGGCTTACCCGGTACGATACATTCCACGGGGCAAACTTCCACGCATGCCCCGTCCCTCAAGCACAGGCTCGTAATGATGTGGGTCATGTGAAGTTCTCCTCAAACTCTCAGAGGGTAATGAATTGCTTACTACGATGAAGCCGCTTCAAAACGCGAAGCCACCTCATCCCAGTTCACGACATTCCACCAGGCAGCGATGTACTCCGCACGCCTGTTTTGATACTTGAGATAGTAAGCGTGCTCCCAGACATCCAGACCAAGAATAGGGGCCAAACCTTGAGAAAGAGGGCTATCCTGATTGGGGGTTGTTGTGATCAGGAGTTCGTTGTTTCCACTCAGGCACAGCCAGGCCCAGCCGCTGCCGAAAAGCGTCGCGGCGGCGTTCGAGAATTGATCCTTAAAGCTATCAAAGGAGCCAAAAGCTGCGCTGATCGCTCCGGCCAGTGCCCCGTGCGGTTCCCCTCCTCCGTCGGGGCTCATAGAAGGCCAGAACAACGAGTGGTTCGCGTGTCCCCCTCCGTTGTTGCGAACCGCTGTGCGGACGGCCTCAGGGATGGCGTCCAGGTCTTTCAACAGATCCTCGACGCTTTTCCCCTGCAAATCGGGATAGCCTTCGAGCGCCGCGTTCAGTTTATTGACGTAACCCTGATGATGCTTGTCATGATGCACACGCATCGTCATCTCGTCAATATGCGGCTCAAGGGCATCGTAAGGGTATGGCAACGGCGGGCATTCGAACTTACCCATGCAATATACCTCCTCCTAACAGTGGCGAAAGGCTGAGTGCTTGCGGCGGTTTGTGTAGCCCCCGGCCATACAATTGACCACCTTCCTGAGCGATGTTAAGATGGTGCTGTTATGATCCCGATTATCACTCGGTGTTTGTGACCACCGCCATGAGTGATTGTAACTGTATTCAAAAGACAAGTCAAGATTGAGGAGTGTCTTGCACCTGTGGGGCAGCTACGCCGGTCGGCCCCTGATCTCACCGAAGGTGAGCCGACGGCTCATCCCGTGGGATCGCCGGTCCGGCCACGCGGATAGCCGCCACACAATTAGATACTCCCCGGGACTGAGGGCAGGGGCCGGGTCTCACCGTGGCCTACCGAATCGCAGGAGCTTCAGAGGACATCTGTGAAGCAAAAACTAAGGCTCGCTCTGATCCTCGGCGTGGGCGTCATGGCGATGGCGTCCGCCTCCATTCTGATCCGTCTGGCCCAGGCGGAGGGGGCCCCGTCACTGGTGATCGCCGTATACCGCATGGGGACGGCTACTCTCGTTCTGAGCATCGCCGCGATCCGCCAGCAGGTCTGGCGGGATTATGCTAAACTAACCCCACGAGAACTCGGAATATTAACGCTGAGCGGCATCCTGCTGGGGCTGCACTTCGCAACCTGGATCACATCGCTCGCTTATACGTCGGTGCTCAGTTCCGTTGTGCTCGTGACAACCACCCCCCTCTGGATCGGGCTGGCCGCACCGCTGTTGCTCGGTGAAGCCACCCCACGCCTGACGTGGATCGCGATCATGATCGCCATAGCGGGGGGCATCACCATCGGGCTGGCAGACTGGTCAGGGGAAGCCAGCCAGGCGACCACGTGGGGGAACATTCTGGCACTTGGGGGAGCGATCTTAGGGGCAGGCTACTTCATAATCGGGCGCGGCGTCCGGGAGCAGGTGAGGCTGCTGGCCTACTTATGGCTGGTTTACGGCATGGCCCTGCTTCTGCTGCTTGGCTGGTCGCTCATCGGGCGGTTGCCTTTAACGGGCTACTCGCCGGTAACAATAGGCTGGATGATAGCGCTGGGTCTCGTCCCTCAACTGGTCGGGCATACGGCGGCCAACTATGCGTTGCGCCACCTGTCAGCTACTTTCGTCGGGGTTGCCATACTCGGAGAGCCGATCGGCTCAACGCTCCTCGCCATCCTGTTCCTGAACGAATGGCCGGGGCTCCTCCAGGTCTCCGGAGCCCTGCTGATCCTGGCAGGGATCGGTCTGGCCTCAGCCGCGGAGAGAGGGGAGCGGATGCTGCATCGTCGGGGACAGGGCGAGGGACAGGAGGCTCTTCCTCTCATTGAGTGAGGGGCCTGTTCAATGGGGAGTATCGCTCAGGTGGTAACCCGTACCCAACAGGGCTATCACATGATAAGGACAGGTTAACATGCTTAAGGTAACTTGCTACAAATGTCACTGGAGCTGGTCTCTGAACAACGAAGCCGTCCGGACAGCGCTGGAGTCACTGAAGCCGGATGCCACTCACTACACGCTCGAATGTCCGAAGTGCCGCCGCGTCAACAAGATTCCTGTTCAGCAACTGAAGAGGGCCTTACCGCGCACTTCTTCGCCAGAAGAGCCAGAAGGGAACGAGTAGCTCACCGGTCATGGCCAGACGACAACTCCGGCTGCATATCGTCTCCCATCTGAGGTGGGACAGGGAGGGCTTTGAGACTTTCCAGGTCCGCCGGTTGCGGCTTGTTCGCCTGCTGGACTACCTGCTCGACTTTATGGATGCGGAGCCCGACTGGGGGCCTCTTCTGCTGGACGGGCAGGCGATCCTGCTTGAAGACTATCTGGAGCTTCGCCCTGAGCGTCAGGCCATCTGCACGGCGCTGATCGGCGAAGGGCGGCTTCAGATCGGCCCCTGGTATGTGCTGCCGGAGGAGTTCCTCGTCAGTCCAGAGGCCCTGCTCCGCAATCTGTCTGCGGGGTCGCGGATGGCGGACTATTCGGGGGGGCGGCTGGATATTGGCTACCTTCCTGAGTCGTCAGGGCATATCGGGCAGATGCCCCAGATTCTCCGGGATTTCGGGATTGAGAGCGCGGTCGCAGTTCGCGGAGTCGGGAACGCCCCTGCCGAGTCCCGGTGGGAGGCGCAGGACGGTAGCCGGGTATTGCTGGGATACCTGAAAGACGGTTTTTACGCGGCCTCCGCCCTCCCGCCGGACGAAGACGGATTCAAAGCAGCGCTGGCGCGGATCAGAGACAGCCTGAAGGGTCAGAGCGCAACGGATGACCTTCTGCTGATGGAGGAGGTTGACCGCGAGACGCCGTTACCCCGGATCATTACCCTGGTCGCCGCCATGCGGCGGCGCTTCCGGGGAACCAGGGTCTTTTTCAGCAGCCTGCCCGCCTACTTCGCAGCCATCCGGGAGCGTCAGGACGAGTTTCCCACCATCGCGGGG
Source organism: Chloroflexota bacterium (assembly GCA_011051745.1). Lineage (GTDB taxonomy): Bacteria > Chloroflexota > Anaerolineae > Aggregatilineales > UBA3940 > DRKO01. The sequence continues at coordinate 3,192 of DRKO01000359.1, forward strand.
GAGATGCGCTCCCCGCAGCGTTTCCCCCTCTTCTCAGGCACGCTGAGCACACGTATCTGGATCAAACAGCGCAACCACGCGATCCAGACACTTCTGGAGTGCTGGGCAGAGCCGTTCGGCGCGTGGGCGGCGCTCATTGATCGTCTCGCCAGGCCAGCGACAGAAATCGCCTCTCCCGCCCGCCTGATCTGGCACGCCTGGCGGATTCTGCTCCAGAACCACGAGGCCCCCTCCCTCAGGGGAACCGGCCTCGATCAGGTTCAACGGGAAGTGGATGTCCGGTTTGATCACGCAGAGCAGATCGGGGAGGAAATCACCCGCCAGAATCTGGAGCATCTGGCGCAACAGATTGACGCCCGCCGTCTGCCTTCCGCCAGAAAGGCGACTCCGCTCGTGGTCTTTAACGCCGCCCGGCAACCCCAGACAGGGGTGATCGACCTGGATATCCCGATCCCGACGGGGAGCCGGTCGTTTGAAATCGTTGACGAGGCGGGGGACGCCCAGCCTTTCGAGGTCACGGAAACGCCCGGCCAGCCGCCCGGCACGGTCCGGCTCAGGCTGCTGGCCCGCGAAGTCCCCGCCCTGGGCTATCGGACATATGCGCTGATTCCGTCCCGCTCCGGGCCGGAAGAGGCGCTCACAGACGAGGGCCTTGACATCGAAAACGAGTGGCTGAGCCTCACCCTCGACCCCCACGAGGGCACGCTGACGCTGTACGACAAGCGCACGGGGCGTTCCTTCTCAGGGCTGAACCGGTTCGTAGACGGCGGCGATCGGGGCGATACCTGCACCTACTGCCCGCCGGAACGGGATACCGTGATTGACATCGCGGCTAACACGCCGCTCCACGCCGAGCGGCGGATCACGCCTTTTGAGCAGACGCTCTCCTTTCTGCAAATCTACCGCCTCCCCCACCGGCTAACCGAAGACCGCTCCGCCCGGCAGCCGCTCGCCGCCCAGTTTGTGCCCATCACCATCCTGACCACGCTTCGCCTCGTCAGAGAGGTTCCGCGGGTGGATGTCCACGTCCGGGTGGACAACGGCGCTTATGATCACCGATTGCGGGTTCACTTTCCCACGGGGGTTCTGACGCAGGAAGCCTTCTTCGACGGCCACTTCGAGGTTGTACGGCGTCCGCTCGCCATCCCCGGCCCCGGAGAAACCGCTGGCTGGGCCGAACAACCGACACCGGAGAAACCGCAGAGGGCCTTTGTGACCGTGCTCGGCGACGAAACCGGCCTGACCCTCGCCAATCGGGGCCTGCCGGAAGTCGCCGTTCTGGCAGGGGAACAGGGGGCTGAGATCGCGCTAACGCTGCTTCGCTGCGTGGGCTGGCTCAGCCGCGACGATCTGCCGAATCGAGAAGGCAGCCCCGCCCCGCAGGTTGAAACGCCGGAGGCCCAGTGCATCGGCACGTATGAGTTTGAATACAGCCTGATCCCCCATCAGGCGGACCCATTACCGGCCTGGCTCCAGGCCTGGACCTTTCAGACCCCGTTGAAGGCCCTGCTGCTGCCCGGAGCGACCCCCGGCCCGCTTCCGCTGAGCGACAGCCTGATGGTCAGCGAAACGCCTGCTTTCGTGCTGAGCGCGGTGAAGATAGCCAACGACGGGGGGGGATTGATCGTACGCGGTTACAACGTCAGCGAAGAGGCGATCACCGTTACCCTGCGGTCCGGCTTCCCATTCCGTCACGCGGAGTTTGCCCGGCTCGATGAGACACTCATCGGAGAGTCCCTCGTGCCCGACGAAGAAGGGCGGTTCACTTTTGAGGCAGGCCCGGCCCGGATCGTAACACTGTATCTCCCCTTCTCCGGCGGGGAATAAACCCGCCTCGCGCCTCTACCCCCCTACCCTCAGATAGCTCTCGCCCGGCCAGATGTCCATCGGCAGAGGCTCCAGCGACTGCCCTTCCGGCAGGTAAGGGCCGAAATATTGCTCACGCAGCGCGTCCAGCGTTCCGTCGGCCTTCATGTCCTGCAGAGTGAAGCTCACCAGGGCCTGAAAATCCGTGTCAGCAACAGGGAGCGCCATCACATAATCGGCGGGGCGGTAACGGGTCTCCACCACCCCGATCCGGTCATCCGTCTGTTGCATGAGCATCAACGCATACTCATCCCCCACCACGGCCTGAACGCTCAGGCTCAGCAGGGCCTGAAACGCTTCATCAAACGATCCCGCCTCCTGAATGCGGGGGATGGCGTTGTTGTCCTCGATGATGCTCCGGCTGATATCCAGCGGTTCCACAATCATAGAGGGCTTTAGCTCCAGATCAGCCACGCCCAGCACGGGCGACGCCTGCATATAGATCAGCCGCAGCCCTTTGCGATAGTAAGGCTGGCTGAAAGCGACACGCCCGATCAGTGACTGATCGGGCCGCACCCCGACAACAAGATCAACCTCACCGGCGGTCAGCAGCCCGATCCCGACCTCTCCCACGCTATCGGGCGTCTCCACAACCGGCACATTCCAGCGACGGGCCATCTCGTTGATGATGGCCCGGTTGTAGCCATCCAGGATCGGCTGGCTGTCAAACACCGCCGGTTCCGGGCTGAGCTCCATTCCGGCCACCCGGAGCGGCTCCCCGCGTTGGATGCGGGCCACAACGGACTCCTCCCGGTTTATGTCTGTGGGGAATGTCTCAAACGTGTAAGCAGGCTCGCCGGGGAATGTGGGGAAGATGTCAGCGGCATACCCGTAAAAGTTGGCGAGGAAGATTTCGCCGTACTCTTCGTCAACGGCGATGCGCTGGAGCGTCAGGTTCAGGAGATCGCGCAGGGGTGTGTCACCACGCCGGACGGCGAAGGCATAGGGCTCAACGGCCACAAACTCGTTGATAATCTCGGCGTTATCCTGCGAACTGGAGAACAGCATCAGGTTCTCACGCCGCCCCACCAGAGCATCCATGTTCAACTCGGTGAAGGCAAAGGCCGCATCGTCAAAAGTATCAAATATCTGAACGGAAGGCGATATCCCCTCCCCGGCGGCGCGGGCCTCGAGCAACTCGCCCGCTTCCTCTCCGGCGACGGCCACCGTCCGGCCAGAGAGCGCGGCCAGGCTGTCAATTCCGGAGTCGGAGCGCACGAGGATCACGTAGCCGCTCCGAAACGTCGTGTCCGAGAACTCGACGAACTGCTCCAGTTCACGCCGATGCGGCATCGCAGCGGCCAGCATATCCACCTCGCCGTCAATCAACATGGGAAGGCGCGTCTGGCGGGTGACCTGCACGAAGGTTACCTCCACCCCCCAGCGCTCGCCGATACGCTGGACAAGCGCGGGCTCGTAGCCCTGCACCTGCCCGTTGTCAGCCAGATAGCAAAAAGGCGGGTAATTATAGAGCACACCGACCCGTATCTCGCCCCGCTGTCGGATATCCTCCAGCGCAGACTCGGACACAGGCGACGGGACCGGTGTCTCCATCGCGCCCCGTGCCGAGGGCGGAGGTGTCATCGTCGGGAAGGCAGTTGCGGTGGCAACGGGAGTAGTGGCGTCCGGGGAAGCGCCACAGGCCACCAGCGCCCCGCACAGAGCGATCGCCCCCGCCAGCAACGTAAAAAGTCTTGGTCTGGACATAGGCTAACCCGCTAAACCTGATAAAGGCTATGTTGGTGGATATAAGCACGCACACCGGGAGGGAGGAAGTACCGTATCGTCCGTCCGGCAGCCACACGCGCCCGCAGATCGGCTGCTGCGATGTCGATCAGGGGAGTATCGAGGAAGGTAACCCGCTCTCGCAGGCCGGGGATCGCGGCCTCGAGCGCCTCCATCTCATACGTGATCCCCTGACGCCGCATGACGCCCAGCGTCGCGTACTGGATCAGGCGTGACGGCTCACGCCAGGTGGGCAGGTCGCGCAGCGAGTCTTCCCCGATGAGGAATACCAGATCGGCGTTCGGATGTTCGCCCGCAAGCAGGGCCAGCATCTCATGCGTGTAATGTGGGCCGGGCCGGTTGACATCCACCAGCGAGATTTCAAAGGCCGGGTTATCAACCAGCGCGAGACGAACCATCTCCAGACGATGCTCCACGGGCGTGATGGGCCGCCCGTGCTTGTGCGGGGGATCGGCAGCCGGAACCCACAGAACGCGGCTTAATTCAAGCTGTTCACGCGCCTGCTCGGCCAGGATCAGGTGCCCGTAGTGCGGCGGGTCAAACGTCCCGCCCAGCACACCGATGCGTGTCACTCTGCCCACTCCAGTTCGTAATCCCCGATCAGAACCGTATCGCCGGGCGCGACGCCCGCCTCGCGCAGCGCGTCCGTGACCCCCAGCGCGGAAAGGATGCGCTGGAAGCGCATAACGGCCTCATCGTACTCCCAGTAGGTCATGGCAGCGGCCCGCTCTATGCGCTTGCCGATCACGCGGAACGCATCGCCCTCCCGCACGATCTGGAAAGCTTCTTCGTCCTCCTCCGGTCGGAAGACTGGCACTTCAACCACCGGTTCGGGTTCGGGCAGTTGGTCGAGCATTTCGGCAACCCGGTTTATGAGCTCCTGCACGCCCTGACGGGTGACGGCGGAGATCGCCATCACGGGCAAGCCCCGCTCTTCCACAAACGCCCGGACGGCGGGCCAGCGCTCTTGAGCCTGCGGCAGGTCTATCTTATTGAGGGCGACGATCTGGGGTTTACGCGCCAGCGCTTCGTCGTAGAGGGCCAGCTCAGCGTTGATCTGCACAAAGTCCCCGATAGGGTCCTCCCCCCCGCCGTCCAGCAGATGGATCAGAAGACGGGTCCGCTGAATATGCCGCAGGAAGCTGTGCCCCAGCCCAACCCCCGCATGAGCACCTTCAACCAGGCCGGGGATATCGGCCAGCACGATATCGCGGTCGTCCAGCCTCACAACGCCCAGATTCGGCGTCAGGGTGGTAAAGGGATACGGCGCGATCTTGGGGCGTGCCGAACTGACAACCGATAACAGGGTGGACTTCCCCGCGTTGGGCACGCCCACAATGCCGACATCGGCCAGCAGCTTCAACTCCAGTTTAAGCCAGCGCTCCTCGCCGGGTTCCCCTTTCTCGGCCATACGGGGGGCCTGGTTGGTTGAGGATTTAAAGCGGGCGTTCCCGCGCCCTCCTCGCCCACCCCTGGCAACCACCACGCGCTGCCCCGGCTCGGTGAGGTCGGCGATCAGCTCGCCCGTCTCTGCGTCCCGCACTACCGTTCCCGGCGGCACTTCGACGATCAGGTCTTCGCCGGACGCCCCGGTCTTATTAAAGTTGCCGCCGGGCCGCCCGGAAGGGGCCTTGAAGTGCCGCTTATGCTCAAAGTGGGATAGCGTGCTCAGGCGGGGGTTCACAACCAGTACCACATCGCCCCCCTTGCCGCCATCGCCGCCGGCGGGGCCGCCGAAGGGGACGTACTTCTCACGGCGAAAGGCAACGATACCCGCGCCGCCGTCCCCACCCTTGACGTAAATCTTTACCTCATCCAGAAACATAGCGCGCCAAGCATACCCTGTGGCGGGAGAAAGATCAAAGGGCGCTTCTCAAGGGGAAGAAGCGCCCTCCATATCTGAATGGCTGGTTATTGAGAGGGTTTCCGTTATGAGTCCCGCTCCAGCACAAAGGTAACCAGATCGCGCAACTCGTCCACAGCCGGATGGGGAGGCAGGCGATCAAGTGCTGCGTTGGCCTGCCCGGCAAGGAGACGGGCCATCTGTCGCCCTTCCTCAACCGCCCCACCAGCGATCAGGCGGCGCTTAATCGGCAAAAAGGGATCATCGTCTTTCGCCACCGCCTGAGCCTCGGCGACGGCCACCTTCGGGGCACTTCCAGAGCCGTTCCCGGCCAGATGAGCGAAGACTCCGGCCACGCCCTTGCCCTGAGCGATATCCAGGCCGGTTTCCTTGCCCATCAGGCGGGGGTCGCCGACCAGATCGAGCAGATCGTCCACGATCTGGAAGATAAGCCCCAGGTAAAAGCCGTACTCGCCCAGCGCCTCGACGTGCTCTTTTCTGGCCTCTGCAAACCGTGCCCCAAGCACGGCGGAGAGACGGAAGAGCGATGCGGTCTTCTTCGCGACGATCTTCTGGTAGGTCTCGCGGGTCAACGAGTTATCCTTCACAGCCGCGGCCTGCAGCGTCTCCCCTTCGACCAGAGCAACAGCCGCCTCGGAGAAAATCACATTGAGTTCTCCGTAGGGGGCCATCAGCGAATACACCTTCGTAAAGAGGTAGTCGCCTGTCAGCAGCGCGAAAGTGCGGCCCCACTCCTCGTTGATCGTCCTGCGGCCCCTGCGAATGCGGCCATGGTCGTTAATATCGTCGTGGACAAGCGTTGCCGTGTGAACCAGCTCAACTGCCGCCGCCAGCGGGACCGCGTCTTCCAGGTTGTCCCCTCCGGCGGAGAGATAAGCCAGAAAAAGAATATGGGGGCGAATACGCTTCCCCCCGGCAGAGATGATATATCGGCTTGCGTCCTGCAGGACTGAGACCTCGCTGGCTACCACATCCAGCATGAGAGCGTCAGTGGCCTGCAGGGCTTCTTCGAGATTCATAAAAGGGGCCTCCACCGCCATGCGGGCGATTTGTTACTTTTAGAACTTTTCAAACGTAGTATATATAAATAAACAGCCTTTAGCAACATACCGCTGAGAAAAACACCCCCGCGAACATCGCTCCTGAGCCACGCTCATTCTTCCGACCCGGCGGCAGGTTCTTCAGGAACCCCTGAGCCGGGGGGCGAGAACAGGGCGATATCATCCAGCGAGGGCGGGCTCGCTCTCTTCAGCAGCAATTCAAGCGCCATCTGGGCGAAACGGAAGAAGGTTTGCATCTCCTCCACGCGGGCCAGATAGTGCTCCGCCAGAGCGCGTTCCTCCTCCTTCAGGCGGGGTTTGGCCTCCTCAAGACGGCGGACGTTTTCCTCCAGCACCCGGAGCGCGATGCTGACCTCGCGCCGCTCCCGGCTCTCTAGAACAGAGCGGACGACCTTCCAGAGATCGCTTTCGGCTTCGTAATACTTGCGCCTGTCGCCCTTGACCCAGACTTCCCGGACCATCCCCCAGCGTTCGAGAGCGCGCATATTCATGCTGACGCTGGCCTTGGACTTCCCGACGATCTCCTCTAACTCGTCCAGAGAGAGCGGCTCAGGGCTCATCAGCAGAGCACCATAAAGATGCCCCATGATAGGGCTGAAACCGAAGAAATCCGTCAGTTGTCCCAGCCCGCTGATGACGCTATCCCGTACCGCCTGGAGAGTTTCGTCCATGCTCTAACCATCCGGATCGTTATGGCTGACCGCGATCCCCCTGCCCCGACAGATCACTCAGCGGGGGCGATCACGCATCAGCGTGTCAAAAAGTGTGACACCCAGAAAACAGATGAATATGATGCAGTTAATAGGCACTTGCCAGTAGGTAAACCACGCTGGCGACCAGAAAAACACCACAACCAGATTGGCAAGCAAAATCAGGGCCGCGGCAATCGCCAGCCGCTTCAGAAAGTCGAGCCAGAGCTTCAAAGTAGCCTGCCTTCCCGGCCTACTCGTAACGCAGGGCGTCAATTGGATTGAGGCGGGCGGCGCGATAGGCGGGGTATATCCCGAAGAAAATTCCAATCGCAGCCGAGACTGCGGTCGCCAGGAAAACGATATCCACTCCCACGACAGTTGTCAACTCATCCACCAGACGCTCGGCCACCTTGGCCCCGACCGCGCCGAGCAGGATTCCGAAAATCCCGCCGAAGACCGCCAGCAACATTGACTCGATCAGGAACTGCACCAGAATATCGCGCTGTCTGGCCCCCACCGCCTTTCGCAGCCCGATCTCGCGGGTGCGCTCGGTGACGGACACCAGCATGATGTTCATGATGCCGATCCCGCCCACCAGCAACGAGATCGCGGCGATGATCCCCAGGAAGATCGTCACTGCGCCCGTGATCTGCCCTGCTGCAGAGAGAATCTCTTTCTGCGTGAGGACCTCGAAGTCGTCTTCCTCACGGAAGCGGATATCATGCTGTTCTCGCAGAATGTCCGTGATCTCCAGCGCGGCGGAGTCCATCCGATCCTC
>DRKO01000360.1 GCA_011051745.1 Chloroflexota bacterium
CGTTCACCCCGGCCTGAAGCAGACGGGTTTCACCCGCTGGAAGGCCATCATTGAGCGTTGTCCGGCGCTCAAAGGGGATGCTCTCCTCAACGACGACCGTTTCCTCGACGACGCGCACAATGGTGATCGTCATCCCGTCCGTGATGCGGCTGTAACCGGGAGGGTTGACCCGATCCAGTTCGCCGAGCGTCACTCCGGCGCGGCGCAATACGTCGTTGACGGTGACGGCATCGGTGACGGTCATCACGCGGCTGGTCCCGTCAACGACGATGGTCACGGTCAGCCCGTCTGCACTGGACGACCGACAGGCCGTCACCAGGAACAGAGGGACAAAGATCAACGCCAGAACCAGAGGAAGGACGCGGATTCGCATGCGCGGAATTTAACACGCCCCCTGAGCAATGGCAAGGCAACCCGAAAACGGGCAAGCCAGAGCAGACCCCCATCCCCGGCAGGCATCAGCCCCACACGCGCCCACTGGCAGATAGACGCACTGAGAACAGGCGTTCTATTCACCAGTATAGCACGAAGCGCGAGGATGTCAATTGATCATCCGATCAAGAGGAGGGTTGAAAACACAAACATTCAAAGCCCGCCCGGAGCAGTTCCCTCCCAGAGGATAACGATCAATTCGCGGGGGCCGTGCACCCCCAGCGTCAGAGACTGCTCGATATCTGCCGTCCGGCTGGGGCCGCTGATGAAAACAAGGTTACTGCTCGCGCGGACGTGCTCCGCCGCGCCGCCCCCAGCGGAGAGACTCTCGAAATAAGTGTGCATGTCCGGCAACACCCGGCGGGCGTCAAGCAGCACCACGTGAACCGGCGGCAGCAGTGATGCCAGAGGTGAGCGGCCCGGCCCATTGCGCACCACAATTGTGCCCGTGTCGGCCAGAGCCGCCTCAGCGCCGGTCAGGCCAACCGGAATCGGCTCCAGATCGGCGGGGTCACCACCATGCACGACAGCAACCCCGGCCCCGGCGAGCGCCTCCGGCAGACCCTCGCAGTCGATCTCGCCCCATTCCCAGGCCAGAACGCGATCCCAGCCACGCTTCCGAAAAAGAGAGGCCGCCGCGTCAGACGCCTCTACTGGAGAGGAAACACGGATCACCTGCCCGGAAAGTCGCTCAACCTCCGCGACAAACTCCGCAACGCCCCCGCGCCCGCGCGGGTTAGTATCCGGCGGGTGATCAGCCGCCATACCGGGCAGAAGAGCCTTCTGCACTCCCTCGCGAATAGCCTTCATAATCTGCTGGCGAGCCTCACTCATGGCGCTTCCTCCAGAGGGACTGGAAAGAGTGGGACGCAAAAGGCGGGAAGGCCCGGAAGCGGGTCCATGCGCCCAGCGGCCCCGGAAGGCGACCCATAAACCAGCCGCCCCCCGTCAGACGGCTGAGCCATGAAGCCAGCCGGGCAGCCAACTGGAACCGCCCCGGCCTGCTGGCCGTGATTGCGAAGCCCTTCATGCCCAGTGTCAACCAGACAGGGGTCTGCCCCTGATGGACGGTCTCCCGCCGCAGACGCAAAAGCAGAGTGGGCAGGTCAATCCGCACCGGACATACCTCCTGACAGGCCCCGCACAGCGTGCTGGCATGTGGCAGTTCGGCGTGGGCCGGAATTCCCCCCAGAATCGGGGAGACAACCGAGCCAACGGGGCCGGGATACACGCTCCCGTAGGCGTGACCCCCGATCACCCGGTAGACGGGGCAGATGTTCAGGCAAGCCCCGCAACGGATGCAGTACAGGATTTCGGCCAGTTCCCCGGCGAGCGCCCGGCTGCGCCCATTGTCAACGATGACAACGTGCATCTCCTCCGGGCCATGCGGCTCGTCGGGGCGGCGCGGGCCGGTGATAAGCGACGTGTAAACGGTCATCTTCTGCCCGGTCGCGCTGCGGGCCAGCAATTGCAACATCACGGCCAGATCGTGCAGTGTGGGGACGATGCGCTCCATGCCCATCAGGGCGACATGCACACGGGGCAGCGTGGTTACCATTCGTCCGTTGCCCTCATTGGTGACAAGGCAGACCGTCCCGGTCTCGGCGACAGCAAAATTGCACCCGCTGACCCCCATATCAGCGTTCAAATAAACGTCGCGTAACTTCCGGCGGGCAATAGCGTTCAATTCGGGGATTTCATCGGTATAGGGGACGTTGAGCTTCTCGGCGAAGATCCGCCCGACCTCCTGGCGCGTCAGGTGAAGAACGGGCGCGATGATGTGCGATGGGTGATCGCCGCTTAACTGGGCGATGAATTCACCCAGATCGCTCTCGACGACCTCCATCCCGGCATTCTCAAGCGACCGGTTCAGACCGATCTCCTCGCTGACCATGCTCTTGGACTTGACGACGCGCCGCACACCCGCCGCCTCCGCGATCTCCTGCACGATCCGGCAGGCCTCGGCAGCGTCACGTGCCCAGTGGACATGCCCACCGAGCGATTGAAGGGCGTCTTCAAACTGAGCCAGGTAGCGGTCCAGATTGGCGATGGTGTGCGCCCGGATGGCACGCGCCAGATCACGGGTGGCTTCGGCATCAGGCAGGCTGCCCATCACGCTCTCGCGGTTTTCGTAGAAGCGGACAGCCGCCCGCCGGATAGCGGCCAGACGGTCTGGATTGGACAGGGCTTCCCTGACTCGCGCTTCAAGGGGTCGGTGTGTCATCTGCATAGCGGTTATGCCCCTTCTTTACAGCCCTCGGCCAGCAGGCGGGCGATGTGCATGGTGCGCATCGGACTGCCGCGCCTGCGGAAGCCGCCCTCAATGTGCATCAGGCAACTGATATCACACCCGACGACCAGGTCTGCACCGGTCGCTTCGAAAGCGTCAAGCCGATCACGGAGCATCGCCCCGCTGATGTCGCCCATCTTAACAGCGAACACCCCGCCGAATCCGCAGCAGGTCTCCGGATTCTCCTGCTCCAGCACCCGGAGACCCCGGACGGCAGCAAGCAAGGCACGGGGCTGCCGATCAACGCCCAGCCCCCGTAAGGCATGGCAGGAGGGGTGATACACCACGCTGGCCTCGTATCGTGCGCCGAGGTCTGTCACTCCCAGATGATCCACCAGAAAGCGGGTGAACTCGACCATCCGCTCACCGAGAGCGCGGGCGCGAGGGCCATACTCCGGGTCTCCTTTGAACAACTCCGGGTAATAGTGCTTCACCATTGAGGCGCAGGAGCCAGAGGCGATCACGACCGGACCTTCCGTCCCCTCGAAAACATCTACGGTGTGGCGGGCAATGGTGCGAGCTTCGTCCCAGTAACCGGCGTTAAAGGCAGGCTGGCCGCAGCAGGTTTGCCCTGCCGGTACGTGAACGCTCACCCCCAGCCTCTCCAGGATATCAACAACTGCCTGCCCAACATCCGGGAAAAGGGTGTCGAGCAGGCAGGTGACGAACAGGTTAACGGTCTGATTTGACGTGGACATCTCTCCTGTCCGGTGTTGTGAGGCTTGCTTTGTCAGGCTTGCTGAATGAAAAGGTTTACTCCGTCAGCACATCACGGATGATGGGCAGCGCCCAGTCGAGCGTCGCCCGGTCAATGATCAGAGGCGGGGCAAAGCGGATCACATCCTCGTGGGTGTCCTTGGCAAGGATGCCTCGCCGGCTCAACGTCTCACAGAAGCGGCGAGCCCCGCCAGCTTCCGGCTTAAGCACCACCCCGATCAGCAACCCCTTGCCGCGTATGTGGTCAATGTACGGACTGTTGATCTCCTCAAGGTGATCGCGGAAATACCGGCCCATCCGGGCGGCATTCTCGATCAGGCCCTCCTCGACAATGACCCTCAGAGCCGCCCGTGCAACAGCCGCACCGAGGGGGTTCCCGCCGAACGTGGAGCCATGATCGCCGGGTTTGAACACTCCCAGCACCTCGCGGGAGGCAACTACAGCCGAAACAGGGTACACGCCACCGCCCAAGGCCTTACCCAGCACAACCACATCGGGGCGCACGCCTTCATGGTCACAGGCTAAAAGTTTCCCTGTGCGGCCCAGGCCGGTCTGAATCTCATCCGCGATGAAGAGCACATCGTGCTGATCGCATATCTCGCGGATGCGGCGCAGATAGCCTTCTGGAGGCACGACAACACCCGCCTCACCCTGAACAGGCTCGATGAGCACAGCGGCGGTACTGGGCGTGATGGCGGCCTCGATAGCGTCCGCGTCACCATAGGGCACAGTGACAAAGCCGGGTGTGTAAGGCCCGAAGTCGTTTTTGTACTGCGGCTCGGTGGAAAAGGAGATGATCGTCGTTGTACGCCCGTGAAAGTTCCCCTCCGCCACGATGATCTCGGCCTCGTAGCGAGGAATCCCTTTGACGGTATAGGCCCACTTACGGGCGGCTTTGATCGCCGTCTCGACGGCCTCCGCACCGGTGTTCATCGGCAGGGCCATCTCATAGTCCAGCAGGTCGAGAAGCTCTTTGTAGAAAAGCGGAAGTTGATCGTTCCGGAAAGCGCGGGAGGTCAGCGGGAGACGGCTGGCCTGCTCAACGAGCGCCTGAACAATGCGCGGGTGCGCATGCCCCTGATTCAGGGCCGAGTAAGCGCTCAGGCAGTCCAGATACCGATTGCCCTCTACGTCATAGACCCACACGCCCTCCCCCCGCGTCAGCACGATGTCGAGGGGCTTGTAGTTATGCGCGCCGAGCTGTTCCTCCAGTTTGATAAGCGCGTCAGCGTCCAGCGTACTGTCAGTAATCTCGGCAACCATAGAAAGTTATCCTTAAAGTTTCCCCAACAGCCAGAGCATCAGGGCCTTCTGAGCATGCAGACGGTTCTCGGCCTGATCGAAGACGACTGAATTGGGGTGATAAAGAATCGTTTCGTTGACCTCGTACCCTTTATGAGCCGGGAGACAGTGCATCACCAGCGTGGTTTCTTTGCCAGAGAGCCTGAGCAGGTCTTCATTCACCTGATAGGGCTTGAAGGTGCGTATCCGGCGCTCCTTTTCCTCGGCAAACTCCGGGTTGTTAAAATGCTCCATGTTGATCCAGGTGTCGGTGTAGACCACGTCGGCATCTTTCATGGCCTCCGCCGGATCGTCGGTTTCCTCGTAACGATCGTTGGCCCGCAGAATGGCAAGCTGTTCCTCATCAACGGCGGGCGGGTCAAACTCCGGCACGCAGAGCGTGAAGCGTGCCCCGGCATAGATGCTTGCCATCGAGAGCGAATTGCTGACATTGTTGGCGATGCCCATATAGACGATCTTAACGCCCTCGGTCCGCCCCAGCTTCTCTTTGATCGTCATCAGGTCGGTGAGCGCCTGAGCCGGATGGTAGCGATCATCACAGCCGTTGATCACGGACACTTCGGAGCCCTGCGCCAGCGCGACCAGATCGCGGTTATACATCATGCGGGCCATGATCAGGTCGGCGTAGCGGGAGATGACCTTGCCCTCATCCGCGATATCTGCGATCCCCATCTGGGTATGCTGGGTCTGAGCGAATATGGCATGTCCGCCCAGTTGCGTCATCCCGGCCTCGAACGAAAAGCGGGTGCGAGTCGAGGTCTTCTGGAAGATCATGGCAAGCGTCCGGCCCTTGAGTGACTCGCTCCACGGCTCCGGATCGCGCTTGATCTCGATGGCTTTATCAACAATGTAGTTGAACTCATCCGCGGAGATATCACGAACTGCGAGGAAGTGCTGTGGCATTGTTTCTTCGTCCCTCCTGATACTGTTTCCCACCACAATCATATCACAAACACTGAGGGCCGAGCCCTGCTTCCAGTCTACGCAGGGGGCTGCCTCAGTCTTCGAGAGGGAGCAGGTTAAGCCAGTACAGAGTCCCGCTCCGCAGGCCCACTGCGTAGACCTCGCCGTCCTCTCCCTCTCCAAATGAGCTGATCTGGATGCCGGTCTGAGTGAGTTCAGCGACCTGCCAGCTCCCATCGGCGGTGCGGGCCAGCCCCCAGAGCAGACCGGAGCAGAAATCTGCAAACAGGTAAACGCCGCTGAACTCAGGGGATACCTGCCCACGATAGACATAGCCCCCGGTCACCGAGCAGTTGCCCCCTGAGTGATCATACTCTACCACCGGCAGCACCAGGCCGGTGGGATCGCAATCTACGGTCTCAGGATAGCAGTGCAGGCCCTCCATGATCGGCCAGCCGTAGTTTTCCCCTCCGGGGCTATCGGCAGGCTGGAAGTCAACCTCCTCATAAGCGTTCTGGCCGACATCGGCGATGTAGAGATCGCCGGTCAGCCGGTCGAATGAGTACCGCCAGGGGTTGCGCAGGCCAATCGCCCATATCTCATCCAGCACGTCGGGATCGTCCACAAAGGGGTTATCGGGCGGGATAGCGTAAGGCTGTCCGCCGTTCACGTCGAGGCGGAGCATTGCCCCCAGCAGGGACTGGCCGTTCTGCCCGTTGCCGTACTGATCGCCTGCACCGCCCCCATCTCCCGTACCGATGTACAGGTAGCCGTCAGGGCCAAAGACA
>DRKO01000361.1 GCA_011051745.1 Chloroflexota bacterium
GCCAGTGTGATCGTGCCTCCGGCCTCGACCTCAAGGTCCCACGTTGCCTCTGTGCCGGGGGGCAGCAGGATCGCCGGGTCGGGGAGATATGCGCCGCGCGGGTTGAGGCCGACGAGCGCGTTTCCCAGATCAGGGTGGCCGACCGGATCGGGCGGGAGGCCGCTCAGTGCTCCGTCCAGGCAGTTCAGCGTGCCGGTGTGCCCGTTCAGTGTGAGGGCGGCCCCGCTCCCCGTGACGGTGACGGTCATGGTGAGTCCCTCCGCAGGGGGGGCGTCACCGCCGACCATCTGATAAGTCCAGCTTGCGCCGTCCCGTAGCGGCCAGAAGGGATGCTCGCACGGCCCGGAGAGTTGCTCGACCGGCAGAGGGAGGCCCGCCTCCGGCTGTTCGGGGGAGGGGGAGGAGGCGAGCGTTGCCCCGTCGAGCGGCTGGCTCTCTGTCGGCGTTGACGGTGGGATGCTCGGTTCCCCTCCGGCTGGCCCCTCCGGCTGGCCCCGGCAGGCCGCGAAGATCAGCGCCGACGCGCTCAGTATCGCCGCAGGGAGGCGGGCGGATTTGGACGGGTTCATCAGGTTGCTTCCTGCCTCTGTATCTGGAGCCTGTGAAGGCTTCTCCGTGCTCCTCTGGCTCTCCCTGATTATCAGATCACGTCGCAGGGTTTGCAAGGGGAGGGTTTTCCACTAAAATCTAAGTTGTCGAACGAGAGAAAGGGGCAATTCACGCGCGCCCTCTGGCGTCAGGGGGCCTGCCTCACCTGCAGAAACGCTTGCCGGAAGACGAGATTGGACGTGGCGTAATGGTATTCGAACAGGAACTCGACCTCCTGATCCGCTCCAGCTATCCCATCATCTATGTGCCGACCCCTGAGGAAGAACGGGCCGAACAACTGATCGCGTATGTGGCGGAAAGTGGCTCGCCCCCCCGTGATCTGCATATCTGGGATTTCGTCAGCGGCTTTGAGGGCGGCGCGGGGCGGAGCAACCCCGTTCAGGCCCTTGATGAGATTGAAAAAGCCCGGCCTGATGTTCCGGCTGTGTTTGTCATGCGCGATTTCCATCGCTTCCTGGAGGATATTCAGGTGGCGCGGAAACTGCGCAATCTGGCGCGTCACCTGCGCACCAGCCGCAAGACGATGATCATCCTCGCCCCATCGCTGCGCATCCCCGCCGATCTGGCGGAGGAGATGACCGTCCTTGACCTGACCCCTCCCTCAGCCGAAGAGATCGACGCCGAACTGGATGATCTGCTTGAACAGGTCACGGTTCGCCTCTCGTCGGGCGGGCGGGAGGCGCTCGTCAAGGCCTGTCAGGGCCTGTATATGATCCGCATCCGTCTGGCGCTGGCGCGTGCGGTCGCCAGCTTTGGCCGTCTGGACGACAGGGCGATCGGGCTGGTGCTGGAAGAGAAGAAGCAGCGCATCCGCCGAACGGAGGTGCTGGAATTCTGGCCGGTGACGGAGACGCTGGATGACATCGGCGGGCTGGACATCCTGAAAACCTGGCTCGAACAGCGTGCCGCCGCCTTCACCAAAGAGGCCCGCCAGTACGGCCTGCCCCATCCGCGCGGCATCCTGCTGGTCGGCATTCAGGGGACGGGTAAATCGCTCTCCGCCAAGGCGACGGCCAGCCTGTGGCAGGTTCCCCTGCTGCGGCTGGATATTGGCCGCCTGATGGGCGGGCTGGTCGGCGAGAGCGAGGCCCGCACGCGCGAGATGATCCGTCTGGCCGAGGCGATGGCTCCCTGTGTCCTCTTTCTGGATGAGCTGGACAAGGGCTTTGCGGGGCTGGGAAGTAGCTTTGTGGGCGATTCGGGTACATCCGCAAGGGTGCTGGGAACCATCCTCACATGGATGGAGGAAAAAGAGTCCGCCGTCTTCATCGCCGCGACGGCTAACTCGGTCGAATCCCTGCCGCCGGAGGTGCTGCGCAAGGGACGCTTTGACGAGATTTTCTTCATAGACCTGCCCAGCGAACGCGAGCGGCGCGAGATTTTCGAGGTGCATCTGAACAAGGTGCGCCCTAACCGCATCCGCGAGTTTGATCTGGACCTGCTCGCCTTCCAGAGCGAGGGGTTCAGCGGAGCCGAGATACAGCAGGCGATTTTCGAGGCAATGCACGTCGCGTTTAACGAGCGCCGCGAGTTCACCACCGACGACATCATCCGCGCCATGTCGTTGATCGTGCCTCTGAGCAAAACAGCCGGTGAGCGCATCCAGCGCCTTCAGGAGTGGGCGGCCAGCGGTCGCTGCCGTCCGGCCAGTTCGGACGCCGCCCGTTCCGGCCTGATCGGCCAGTTGTTCGGGGAAGCCGGTTTGCCGGGTGGCCGGTGAGCGCGGGGCAGGGGGACCTTTCGTGAGTGAAACGGGCGAAGACCTGCGGCGTGAGTTTGAGCCGAACGGACGCGAGCCTCAACTGACGGGTTCTCGGAACGATAACGTGCCCATGCTGGGAGGGGTGCGGCGGCTGTGGCCTTCTCTGGCAGCCCACCTGCTGAGCGAGCAGCACAGAGCCCATCGGGCCGGGCAGATGGAGCGGGTGTGGGTGATACGCCGCCTGCGGGCGCGTATCCAGATTCTGATGATCAGGGAGCGTGAGGAGAGCCTGCTGGCAGGCCGACCGTTCCGTCCGGTGACGGATTCCGAGGCGCTGGCCGAGTTGATCGCAGAGCGCGATGAGGTTCTTGAGGAGCTGGAACAGGCCCGGCGCTGGCTGCGCCCGCTCCGCGCCGCCGAGCACAGCCGTGCCCTGGGGATCATCGAGGAATACATCGCTTTCTGGGAGAGCCGTCTCGCTTGACAGACGGGCATAAAACCAGTAACGTTAGGCATCGGAGGTAGTTAACGGCAGGAGGTATTGATGTCGCACTTTACACGGGTACGGACGCAGCTACGGGATATTGAAACCGTTCAACGAGCGCTGGAAGACCTGGGGTACACCGTCGAAAATGGGGTCGTCCGTGGCTACGGCGGCCAGCGGGCGGTTGCCGATCTGGTGGTGCGGACTGATAGCGGCTACGATATCGGGTTCCGCCAGGAAGGCGACGCCGTCGTGCTGGTGGCCGACTTCTGGGGGTTGCGCATCAACCGCGAGGATTTCCTGAATAAGGTCACGCAGCGCTATGCTTATCTCACGGTTGTTGATCAGGCCACCGCGCAGGGCTGGCAGACGATGACCGAAGAGGTTATGGCGGATGGCAGCGTGCGGCTGGTGATGCAGCGCTGGGCGTAGGGCGGAGTTTCTCCGGTATTTCGTCTTACTGGTTGAAACGAGGGGGGAGCCTCTCCCCCGCTCCTGAGCGCCGGAGCGGCGTTCGGGTGTTTGTGGTCTATAGGGAAGAAACGGAACCCGGATGACAGAGAAGCAGCAGATTGAGTTTGTGATCAAGCCGGACGGAACGGTTGAAGAGAAGGTCAGCGGGGTATCTGGCCCGGCCTGCGAGGAGATCACCGAAGCGATTGAGAAAGCGCTGGGCGAAGTGGTCAGGCGTGAGAAGACCCCTGATTACTTCAACCCCTCCCGCAGCGCTGAAGAGTCGGTCACCACGAGCACGTAAGGATGGGGCATGCCCCGCGCCGGGCTGGCCTTCCGGTCCCGGGCCACGTCCGGTGAGTGTCACTCTTTTAAGGTGGTGATGCCGGTGAACCAGCCCTCTCCAGAACCGGAAGAGAAGGAGCAGGAGCCGATCCTCCCCGTCGAGGTTGAGGTTTACATCAACCCGGACGGGTCGGTGACGTTTGCCGATCTGGAGGAGAAGGCCATCCCCATCGCGCGGGCGCTCAACCCCGCTCAGCCTCTGCCCTGGGAGCCTCCGGCGCGGGAAGGCGCGGAGCCTGCGGGGGATGCCGGGGAAGAATGAAGCGGTGATCGGGAAGCTGCTGCGCTCCGTTTTTCATGCCCTGCGTGATCGGCTGGCGATTCTGCGTCTGCGGCAGGAGGTGAACCGCCTCCGGCTGGCC
>DRKO01000362.1 GCA_011051745.1 Chloroflexota bacterium
GGTCAGAAGTACGACCATCTCCCCCTCGTACTGCCGGGCAGTCGAAGCGTCTCCCCCGTTGTCCATGTCCGCCATCATGAAGCTCAGCTCCCGGATGCGCTCACTCAGGCGGGCCTCACGCAGGGAGAGGAATATTCGGATTGCCTCCTCCCACAGGCGTTCCTCTGGAAGTTCCACCGCGCGGAAAGGCGTTACCTGACGATGCAGAGCGTCGAGAGGCCGGGCCAGCCAGCCCTCCACCTCCTGCCGGGCCAGGGGATCGAGCATCTGCCGGAGGTACTCGAGCGGTTCGATCTCCTCCTGATCGAGGGCTGCCTGCCAGGCCTGAAAGATGGCGCGGTATTCAGGGTGAGTGAAATCAGCCGCCACCACCCTCAACGACAGGCCATCGAAAGGCGGCCAGGGGCCCGGCATTTCCCAATCGGGCAGGAAAGGAGCCAGCTTCTCAGGAGAGAGACAGTTCGCCAGAATGCGGTTGATCTGATAGATCAGCCGCGGGAGCCTGATCAGCGCGGCCAGGCAGAAAGCCTCGCGCGGGTAGTCGGCCATCGTGGCGAGCGCTGACTCGGCCGCTGCATCCTCATCCACAGGCGGCGCAGGCGGGGCCTCCTCGCGACCGGCAGCCTGAGAGCGGGAGCGCCGTCCTTTTGCGGGCGGATGCTCCGGGAAGAGCGCCCGCTCCTCTACCTTCAGCAGGCGGGCGAGGCGCTGGCGATAGTGGCTCCGCTCGACCGGATCGGCCACCTCGTTAATGAGCGGCACGACCTGCCGGGCAATGGCGCTCTTGACCTTCGCATCGTTAAGGTCCCGGCCATCCGTCACCCGCCGGATGACATGTTCGACGACCGGCAACGCTTCTTCGATCAACCGGCCCCAGAGTGCCGGGTCTTCCCGGATCACGTCGTCGGGGTCTTTGCCCTCCGGCAGAGTCAGCACCCGGATGTCGAACCCCAGGCGGCTCTCGTAGCGGATCATGCCCTGCGGGTCGAATTCAGCGGTCAGCCGGGCGCGGTACTCACGCTCGGCCATGTCGAAGTCCCACACGCCTTCTTCGCTGGCCTGCTCCGCAGCAGCCCGCGAGACCCGCTCGATCACCTCCCGCCCCCGGTCCATCGCCATCTGCCCGGCGGCGTCAGGGTCGAGCGCCAGTATCAGGCGGCCCGCATAACGGGCCAGCAGGCGGAGTTGATCCTCCGTTAAGGCTGTTCCCATCTGGGCCACAACGTTTGTGAAGCCCGCCTGATGAGCCTGCATAACGTCCATGTAGCCCTCGACGATGACCGCCGTCTCGCTCTCCCGGATGCTCCGCCGCGCCCGGTCAAGGCCGAAAAGCAGCCTGCTCTTGTCAAACAGCCCGCTCTGGGGTGAGTTCAGGTACTTGGGTTTTGCGTCTTTGTCCAGGGCCCGCGCTCCGAAGCCGACGATATTCCCCCGTGCGTCACGGATCGGGATCATCAAACGGTTTCGGAAGCGGTCATATGTCCGCCCATCCTCCCGGACGACGAGCAACCCGGCCTCGATCAGGTCTTCGATCTCATAGCCCAGCCGGGTCAGATGGCCGGTCGCGGCGTCCCAGCTATCGGGCGCGTAGCCAAGCGTGAACCCGGCCACCGTCTCATCCGAGAGCCCGCGCGACCGGACATACGCGCGTGCGTGAGAAGCCTCCGGCGCATCGAGGAGCATCTCGTGGAAGAAGTGGGCCGCCTCGCCCAGCAGGCTGCGCAGGCGTTCGTATTCCTCCTGCTTTTTGCTCTGTTGCGGGGTAAGCGGTTCCAGTTCGACGCCAGCACGCCGCGCGAGATTGCGCAGCGCTTCGGGGAAATCCCATCCCTCATACTGCATGACGAATGAGTAAACGTCCCCGCCAGCTCCGCAACCGAAGCAACGCCAGTTTTGCGAATCCGGGAAGACAACGAAAGAGGGTGTTTTCTCGCTGTGGAATGGACAGAGAGCTTTATAATTGCGCCCGGTCTTTTTCAGTGGAATGTAGTCGCCGATCACTTCCACTATGTCGAGCCGGGCTTTAATTTCACTGATCTGATCCATGCTCCCCCGGCATACCTGCTGCCTGCTGCTAACCCACTGATCACCTTACACCCTGTTCGGAAGGCCCGCCGGACTTCACGAGAATCATGCAGGTCTTCGCCTGACGGTAAACCTCGGAACCAGCCCCTATACCTGTAAATCCGATTGCGAAGAATCTGCTCCCCGCAGAAAGTCGCAGGCCTCACTGCCGGTGTCCGGCCTGAAGCGTCGCCAGCCTGTCACCTTGTGATGCCATTATACTCATGGCTCAAGGCTGCGTGCAAACCGTCTACCTGCTTTCCGCCGGGCCTGGCCGGGGCATCCTGACCCTCCGGGGAGCGGAGAGCGTAGCCTGACCGTAGAGGGATAGTATAAAAATCCTATGAACATCGGTGATTTTTGAGATGTTTTTGATACAGATTGATACTAATTTATGGTAAACTCACTACCATCTCTAACGATGGTATATGGTGTCGAGGTAGTAGTGGTGAACAACCAAAGTAATCAGGGCAATAACCAGAACCAGTTGAGTTGGACGCGAGGGCTGTTGATCATCGCCCTGATCGCGGCGGCGGTTATGGGCGTCCAGTACCTGGCTGCTCAGTTCAGCAATAACACCGCCACGATCACGCTTCCCCGTCTGGCAGATCAGGTACGCGCCGGAGAGGTCTCCCGGATCACCATCCAGGGGGACGATCTGACGGTCGAACTGGTCAGCGGGGAGACTTTCAGCACGCGCAAAGAGCCCGGAACCAGCCTTTATGAAACGCTGTCCCTGCTCGGTGTCAGCGAGGCACAGTTGCGAAACGTCGAGGTCGTCGTAGCCGGAGCCAGCCCCTACGCCTCGGTCGGTAACATCCTCCTGACCATGCTCCCGCTCGTTCTGATCGGGGGGTTCGTCATTATGATGATGCGCTCTATGCGCAGCGGGCAGGATCAGGCCATGAGCTTCGGGCGCAGCCGGGCCAGAGTCATCAACGTGGACCGTCCCGTCGTGACCTTCGACGATGTGGCAGGCGTGGAGGAATCCAAGCAGGAACTGGAGGAGATCGTAGAGTTTCTGCGTGACCCTCACAAGTTTATCCAGATGGGCGCACGGGTTCCGAAAGGCGTCCTGATGATCGGCCCGCCCGGAACCGGAAAAACTCTGCTGGCCCGCGCGGTGGCCGGAGAGGCAGGCGTGCCGTTCATGAGCATCTCCGGATCGGAGTTCGTCGAGATGTTCGTGGGGGTCGGGGCAAGCCGGGTCCGCGACCTGTTCGACAAGGCCCGGCAGGTTGCGCCCTGCATCGTCTTTGTGGATGAGCTCGACGCGGTCGGGCGGATGCGCGGGACCGGCCTGGGCGGAGGCCACGATGAGCGCGAGCAGACGCTCAACCAGCTTCTGGTCGAGATGGACGGCTTCGACAACGACACGAATATCATCGTCATTGCGGCCACCAACCGGGCGGATGTGCTCGATCCGGCTCTGATGCGCCCCGGACGCTTCGACCGCAAGGTTTACGTCAGCCGCCCGGATGTCAGGGGACGGCGGCAGATTCTGGAGGTACACGTCCGGGGGAAGCCTCTGGCCGCCGATGTTGATCTGGAAGTGATCGCCAAGCTGACCCCCGGCTTCTCCGGTGCGGACATCGAGAATCTGGTCAACGAAGCGGCGATTCTGGCCGCGCGGCGTAATATCCCAACCATCGGCATGGCCGAATTTCAGGAGGCGATGGAGAAGATCGTCGCCGGGCCGGAGCGGCGTTCGCGGGTTGTCAGCCCGGAGGAGAAAAAAGTCGTCGCCTACCACGAGGCCGGGCACGCGGTGGTGATGCATCATCTGGAGTTCAGCGATCCGGTTCACAAGATCACCATCATTCCGCGCGGGATGGCAGGGGGCTTCACCATGCCGCTCCCGGAGAGCGAAGACAGCAGCCTGCTGAGCCGCGAGCAACTCGAAGACCGGATCATCGGACTGCTGGGCGGGCGAGCGGCTGAGGAGTTGATCTTCAACCGCATCACGACCGGAGCCAGCAACGATCTGGAGCGTGCCACTGCGATCGCGCGGGCGATGGTCACGCGCTACGGTATGAGCGAGAAGCTGGGGCTTCGCGTTTACGGCGAGGATCAGGCGACCGTGTTTCTGGGCCGCAGCCTCGGCGAGCGCCGCGACTACAGCGATGAGACCGCCCGCATGATTGATAACGAGGTCGCTTATATCCTGAGCCGGTCCTACGAACGGGCGAAAGAGATTCTCACCGAACACCACCACAAACTGGTTTCCCTGGCCCGGACGCTGCTTGAAGTAGAGACCGTTGATCGCCAGCAATTCGAGATGCTGATGGCAACAGCCTGAACTTCCCTACCCCGACCATTGAGACGAAAGGGCTGCGGGCATGTGTGTTCGCGGCCCTTTCGTCTGGCAATGTCCCCAACGGATGGGGATAGGCTGTGATATAATTCCTCCGCCAGCCCACGTTCGGCCTGTATCGTCGGAAAGGATCAGGATGCGGACTTCACAGCCAGACATTCTCAAGCCATCACCGGCTCCATCACCTGAAACAACCCGGCCTGATAAGCCTGCCCTGCTGACCCGCCTTCTTGATCCTGCCAACCGGTTAACGTGGATCGCCACCGTGGCGATGGTTGTCGTGCTGGCTTTCTGGTTCGCTTTCACACCGGCGGGGCTGCTGGGCAAAGCGGACGCGGTCGGCTACGCCGTCTGCCACCGGATCACGGTCCGTTCGTTCGCCTTCCCCAACGGACGCCAGCTCCCAATGTGTGCCCGTTGCTCCGGGACGTTCCTGGGGGTGCTGGTCGGCCTGCTGGGGCCGGGGTTGCTCTTCAAGCGCCGCCGGTCGGGGATGTTCCCGCCAGCCTGGATCATGGCGATCATGCTTACCCTGAGCGCGTGGTGGGCGGTTGATGGCACAAACTCGTTTTTGCGCCTGCTGCCCTACGACCTTCCCCAGCTTTACCCTCCCAGCAATCCCCTGCGCCTCATCACAGGCATGATGCACGGGATCACGATGGGGAGCTTGCTCCTGCCGGTCGCCAACGCGACTCTATGGGCCGATGTGAGAGCAGAACGCACGATTGAGAACTTCTGGCAACTGCTGGCCCTGCTGGGTATCGGGGGAGCCCTGATCCTGATGGTTCTGAGCGGGTGGGCGATCTTTCTGTATCCTCTGGCCCTGTTGAGCAGTCTGGGCGCGATCGCGGTGCTGGCGGTGGTCAATATGGTGATGATCACTTCTCTGATCGGGAGAGAGAACCGCGCCCGCACTCTGGGTGACGCGGTCCCGTTGCTCTTTCTGGGCGTGGCAATGACGATCGCGATGATCAGCCTGATAGATGCACTGCGCTTTGCCGTGTTCGGGACGTGGGACGGCTTCGTCTTCCCCGGCGCGTGAGATGGAGGTGGGCCCGCTCCCCACAGCAATATGTCCGAAGAGCACCACGACCCCCTGAACCCCTCTGTCTTCCTGACGCTCGAAGACGTGCGCCGGGCGCTGGCCCTCCGCGATTTTGACGTGCTGGCCGCATGGCAGCGTATGGCCCCCCGCCCTCGCCCTCTACAGCGCCCACCGGATCGGGAGGGGAACGCTAAACCCGCCGGTGTGTTGATCTTGCTCTATCCCCTTAACGGCGTCCTGACGTTTGTCCTGAC
>DRKO01000363.1 GCA_011051745.1 Chloroflexota bacterium
CCAGTTCGTCAATCGTCAGCTTGATCGCGTGGTTGACGATGGGGATCAGGTCACGCTGGAGTTCCTCAAGGGCTTCCTGGCGTCGGCGCTGAGCCTCAAGCTGCTCGGTCAGGTAGTCTATCTTCTGATGGAGCAGGGCTAACTCGTTGTTGTCCATCGCTCACTCCTACGCCCACTTACCGGCCATGCTCATCTGAGATTCAAAGGGCAGTTCACCACCCCTGAGGAGCACGTTCCAGTAAATCCAGCGGAAGGTCATCTTGCCCCAGTGGTTGACCGGCGACTCCTTCAGGAGCGCGAACGGACCCAGCCCCGGCAGGGGATACATGCCGGGCAGCGGCTCAACGTCGTAGTTGAAGTCAATCAGGATGCCCTTCTCGAAGCCCGACTCGATGAAGCAGTTGGCGTGCCCGTCAAACTTGGGCAGCGGCTCCAGCCCCTCCATGTGGCGGAGCATGTTCTCTATCACCACCTCCAGCATGAAGTGGGCCACCGAACCGGCCTTTGAAGTCGGCGCGTTGCCCGCGTCACCAATCACCCAGATGTTCTCCCATTTCTTCGACTGGAGCGTGTGCTTGTCAATCGGCACGAAGTTGAGCTCGTCGCCCATCCCGGAGCGCTCGATCACATCGGAGCCCATGTTGGTGGGGATGGTGACCAGCAGGTCATAGTCAATCTCGCGCCCATCGTAGGAGATGATCTTCTGGTTCGTGCTGTCCACCTCACCGATGTTGAAGTCCGGCTCCAGATGGATGCCTTTCTCCTCCAGCATCCCGCCCAGAATGGCGGAAGCGCGTGGTTTGGTGAAAGCGCCGGGCAGCGGCGTGGCGAAGACCAGCTCCACCTTATCCCGTATATCACGCTCGTGGAAGAACCAGTCGGCCAGGAAAATGAACTCCAGCGGGGCCACCGGGCACTTGATCGGCATCTCGACCACGTTCAACACCAGCCGCCCGCCCTTCCAGAAGCGCAGGAAGCGGGCCAGAGCGGTTGCGCCCTCCAGCGTGTAGAAGTCGAAGATGTTCTTGTGCCATGCCCCGTTGAGCATTCCTTCCGTCTCTTCGGGGTGAATCTGGGTTCCGGTGGCGATGACCAGGTAGTCATAGTTGATCACGCGCTTATCCCGCGTCAGTTTGACCCGGTTCTGATCCGGCTCGATCACCTCAATGTCGGAGATGATCACCTCCACCCCCGGCGGGATGAAGTTCCGCTTGGGCTTCACGACATCTGCCGGTGAGTAGATGCCAAACGGGATGAAGAGGAAGCCGGGCTGATAGTAATGCGTCTCGTCCCGGTCCACGATGATGATCCGCCACTCCTTCGGGTCGAGATGATGAGCCATCTTGTTGGCAACCATCGTGCCGCCCGTGCCTGCTCCTAGGATCAACAGTGTTTTCACGATCTCTGCTCCTCCGGTAAGAATCACTCGTCGTTTGCTCGTTGATAGGACGTTGCCAGCGTGGCCCGGCTCTCCAGCACATCGGCCAGAACTGCCCGCAGCAAATCCAGCGCCTGGATGATGCGTTCGTCGGCCACGCGGTAGTAGACGGATTGGCCGTCGCGTTCGGCGGCCACCATATCCCGATCGCGCAGGATTTTGAGATGACGCGAAACAGTGGACTGGGGCAGGCCGAGCTTTCCGGACAGCTCACTGACGTTAGTTCTGTCTTCCGTCAGCGCATAGAGAATCAGAATCCGCTTGGGATCGGCCAGCCCTCCGCATATCTGGGCATGCAGACGGTCAATTTCTTCTCGCAGGCTCAGGTCCATCATCGCGCCTCTCAAACACTTTTATGTATGCGGGTATCCGAATACATGCTTTGCACAGATGATAGAGAGAAAGGCCCCCGCCCTATAGTGCTATTTGTCACAAACGATTGTGACAAATGTAATAAGTAAAACTAATCCGGCAGATAAATAAAGTTTATAGGCTGTGCGCTCGTTGTTCCCCGGCCCCGTCGGCGGTATCATGGAACCAGCGCCCGAAAGTTAGAGCCTGATACCCGTCATGTCGCAAAACGCCATCTCCGGCAAACGCCGTTACCGCGTCAAACCTCGCGCCAGAGGCACATCGCCGCAGCAACAGAGCACCTGGCGAGCCCGTCAGGGCCGCCCGGTTGATCTGGAGGCCGACCGCGGGCATCTGCTCGCCTACATCGCAGCCATCCGCTCTCAGCCGGACTGGGGGGCAGGCACATATGATCGTCTGGCCCGCCGGATGGCCCGCGCAGGCCATCCCATACTCAGCAAGGCCTATCTCAGGCAGGGTTATCTGGCGCTGGTCGAAGCTGGAGTCGTCGAGGCCAGCGATGAGGTGATGCGCCGCCTCACCATGAAGCCGACCCGCACCCTGAGCGGCGTAACCCCCGTGACCGTGCTCACCAGGCCCTATCCCTGCCCCGGGGAGTGCATCTTCTGCCCTGACGATGTGCGCATGCCCAAGAGCTACCTGAGCAACGAGCCGGGGGCGATGCGGGCCTTGATGCTCCGCTTCGACCCCTGCGAGCAGACCCGGCAGCGCATTCTGGCCCTTCGGCGCATCGGGCACACCACCGACAAAATCGAGTTACTCGTTCTGGGCGGGACGTGGTCCAGCTATCCCCCGGACTATCAGGAATGGTTCATCCGACGTTGCTTTGATGCCCTGAACGGCGTCGAAGCGGCCACTCTGGAAGAGGCCCACCGCCTCAACGAGCGTGCTCCTCATCGCAACGTCGGCCTGGTGATCGAAACCCGCCCCGACCACATCACCCCGCAGGAGGTTCGCCGCCTGCGCCGGCTTGGCGTGACGCGGGTTCAGCTTGGTGTCCAGTCGCTCGACGATGAGATTCTGGCCCTCAACCGGCGCGGCCACACCGTCGAAGACATCCGCCGCGCGGTGCGTCTGCTGCGCGGGGCAGGCTTCAAAGTTGCCCTCCACTGGATGCCCAACCTGCTCGGCGCGACTCCCGAATCCGACCTTGCCGACTTCCGTCGCTTCTGGGACGACCCCGCCCTCCGACCCGACGAACTGAAGCTCTACCCCACGGCTCTTCTGCGCGGCACAGAGCTATACGACCGCTACCTGCGAGGGGAATACCGCCCCTACACGGAGCCGGAGCTGATAGACCTGCTCGCTGCCTGCAAGGCCCTTGTGCCTCCATACTGCCGCATCAACCGTGTGATGCGTGACATCCCCGCCCCCGACATCGCCGCTGGGGTGACCACCTCCAACCTGCGGCAGATCGTTCAGCAGAAGCTGGTCAGGGCAGGCACGCCCTGCCGGTGCATCCGTTGCCGCGAAGTGCGCCGTGAGCCGGTTGATCCGGCCCGGATACGCATCACCGCTCTGGCCTACGAGACCGACCACAGCCGCGAGCTATTCCTGAGCGCCGTCACGCCGGGCGACCGGCTGGCGGGGTTCCTGCGTCTCTCCCTGCCATCGCGGCCCGCTCCCATCGAGGAGATCGACGGGCAGGCGATCATCCGGCAGGTGCAGGTCTACGGCCCCTCCCTGGCCCTGGATGACGAGTCGGAGGGGCAGGCCCAGCATCAGGGGCTTGGCCGCCGCCTGATCGAGGAAGCGCTTCTCCGGGCGCGGGAAGCGGGTTTCACACAGATAGCGGTGATTGCCGCCGTCGGCACAAGAGGCTATTATCGCAGGCACGGGTTTAAACTGGGTGAGCTTTATATGAGCAGGCCGCTATGACACGGGGGGAGCCGATGGAACCGCTCTCAAAACGTCGCATCTGGAACGCGCTGGCGCGTCTGGAGACCGGCCCATTCGGGGCCAACGTGCATTACTATCCCCGCATCGGGTCAACGAACGATGTCGCCCGTGAACTGGCCGCCAGCCACGCCCCGGAAGGAACGCTTGTGATCGCCGATGAGCAAACCGCCGGGCGCGGGCGCATGGGTCGCCGCTGGGAGGCTCCTCCCAATACCGGCCTGTTGATGTCCCTCATCTTCCGGCCCCGCCTCTCGCCTGCCGATGTGCACCGCGTGGTGATGGTCTGTGGGCTGGCGGTCGCCGAAGCCTGCGAGGCGTCAGGCGCGGCCCCCGTCGCCGTCAAGTGGCCCAACGATCTGCAACTGGGCGGCAAGAAGTTCGTCGGCATCCTGCCAGAGAGCGCCATCATGGGCGACAGGCTGGCGTGGGTGATCGTCGGCATCGGGGTGAACGTCAATCAGGTTTTCACGCCGCCCGATCCTCTGTACGAGACGGCTACCAGCCTGCGCATGGTCACCGGCTCCGCCCATGATCGGGCGGCTCTGCTGGCGCGGATCATGTCCCGCCTGAACGAATGGTACGGCTATCTGCACGATGAGAGGTTGCTCGAGGCCTGGCGTGAGCGATGTACCACGCTGGGGCAGGTGATCCGTGCCCGGACGGCGGAGGGTGTCGTAAAGGGCAAAGCCGAGGAGATCGATCTCAGCGGGGCTCTCTGGATACGGGATGAGGCCGGTAAACGTCACCGGCTGACGGCCAGCGAGGTGACCCTGCTTCGCACCTGAGAGGGCAGGGGGCGTGCCGGTTCACGTGTCCCCGACGGTCAGGTCGGTGACGTGTAACCTCTGCGCCAGCGCCCGGCCAAAGGCGATCATACGGCGGCGATAGGCCTCGTCCAGGGGCGTGAGCAACATGTTATAGGCATCCTCGCCGTTGTCGCTGTAATAGCCCTTTCGCCGCCCCACTATCTCGAACCCGTACTTATAATACAGGTTCTGGGCAAGTTTGTTGCTCACCCGCACCTCAAGTGTCACTTTGCAGGCCCTCTGCCGGATCGCGTGGCGGATCATGTTCCATAGCAGGAGTTCCCCCAGCTTGTTCCCGCGCCAGTCGGGATGAACGGCGATGGTGCTGATGTGCGCCTCGTCGGCGACCTGCCAGAAACCGGAATAGCCGATCAGGGGGGCGGTGGTCACTTTCAGGGCTTTTGTGGCTGGCTGAAG
>DRKO01000364.1 GCA_011051745.1 Chloroflexota bacterium
CCGCCGCAGCGCTGACCATCTACGACATGGCGAAGGCCGTTGACCGGAGGATGCGAATCGAGGCCATCCGTCTGGTTGAAAAACGGGGAGGACAATCAGGCGACATCATACTGGAATAGCCTATGAAGATCACTGTACGCTTCTTCGCAACCCTGCGTGACCGCGCCGGACGGGACTCGGCTTCAGTAGAACTGGAAGGTGAGGCCACCATCGCAGCGCTGCTGAAGCGGCTGGCGGAGGAATATCCCCCCCTCAAGCCAGCGCTGGGGACTGCCCTTGTGGCCCGCAATCACGAATATGCCTTCCCGGACGATCCACTCGACGACGGGGACGAAATAGCGCTCTTCCCACCCGTGAGTGGTGGCTCTGACCGCGAGGACGGGTGGCCTGAATACTTTGCCATCACGTCGGACGAACTGGACCTCGACGCCATCGCTGCCGCCATCACACGGCCTGAGACGGGGGCGATATGCCTGTTTGTGGGCAAAGTCCGGGGCCTGACGGAGCTTCCCGATAGCAGGCGGCGCACCGATCATTTGCTTTACGAGGCCTACCGGCCAATGGCGGAAAAGAAACTCCGTCAGGTGGCCGCCGAAATCCGGGAACGCTATCCAAAGGTGCAGGGGATTGCGGTGGTGCAGCGGATCGGGAAGCTGGAGGTCGGCGATACGACCGTGCTGGTTGGTTGTTCGGCAGGACACCGTAACGACGGCGTATTTGAGGGAGCCCATTACGGCATTAATCGCCTCAAAGAGATCGTGCCCGTATGGAAGAAAGAGGTCGGCCCTGATGGGAGCGCCTGGGTCGAGGGGCATTACCGCCCTACCCCGCAGGATGTGGAACCCCACCAGCAGATGGCTGTCCCCGACGGGGCAGCAGCCCCTTTTTCCGTAGGTTGTCCGGAGTGCGGGGAATACACTCCCTACTACGCGGCACACAGCCTGAAATGCGCATGTGGCAGGCCGTTTGAGGTGCTTAACACGCCCCCCTTTGACCGCTCGGCCATCGCCGGAGAGACCTTCTCAATGTGGCGCTACCGGGCCATGCTCGCCCCGCCCGACGTCGAGCCGGTGACTCTGGGGGAAGGCTGGACTCCTCTTGTCCCGGTTCAGGTCAACGGGCGGACGGTTCACCTCAAGCTGGAAAGTCTGAATCCGACCGGTTCGTTTAAAGACCGGGGAGCTTCCCTGCTGGCAAGCATCCTCAGGGCGAGCGGCATCGGATCGGTGCATGACGACTCATCAGGGAACGCCGGGGCCGCGCTGGCTGCATATGCCGCCCGCGCGGGGCTCAGTGCTCGCATCTTCGTTCCCGCTTATGCATCTCCGGTGAAGCGGGCCCAGATCGCGCTCTACGGCGCACAACTGGAAGAAGTGCCCGGCCCCCGGAGTGCCGCCACACGGGCTGCGCAGCAGGCTGCCGAATCTGGCGACTCTTATTACGCCAGCCACGTCTACAATCCGTTCTCCGTTCTGGCGTATAAGTCGCTTGCCTACGAGCTATGGGAGCAGCTGGGACACCGCGCCCCCGACGTTATCATCGCCCCGCTGGGGCATGGAACCCAGATACTGGGATTGGCCGAGGGGTTTGAGGACCTGTTCAGAGCCGGATTGATCGAGCGAAGGCCAGCGCTTATCGGGGTGCAGGCCCGCGCCTGTGCCCCTCTGTGGCGGCAATATCACCCGGGCGCGGCAGGGACAGGCACGGTCAGCGAAGGAGAAACCGTCGCCGAAGGCATCCGGATTCTGAACCCTGTTCGAGCCGGGCAGATTCTCGCGGTGATAAAACGCAGCAAAGGGGACATCATCGCCGTTGAGGAAGAGGCGATTCTGGGCGGGCTACGGGAACTCGCAAAGTACGGCATCGCCGCCGAGCCAACGAGCGCCGTCGTATGGCCCGCTTTGGAGCAGATCATGGAAACCCAGCCAGAGGACGCTCTGATCGCCCTTTCTATCACAGGGTCGGGCTTCAAGACCCCCGGCCTTGAGACATTGCTCCAGCACACAGATAACGCTAACGCCTGAGAGCCAGAACACAACTCTCACAGCTCTTATCTCCTCACACCTCCGGCACAGAGGAGTCGGGAGAACACAAGAGCATCATCTGAGTGCAAGGATTGTATTCCTCTCAGACGAAAGGATTAACTCTCTATGAATCGAGTCGTCGTCACAGGTCTTGGGGTAGTGAGCCCGGTCGGATTGTCAGCCGAGGAAACGTGGAAGGCGATTGTAGAGGGGCAGACCGGCGTCGCTCCCGTCACCCGCTTTGACGCATCCGACCGCCCCTATAAAGTTGCTGCGGAGGTAAAGAACTTCGATCCTTCCACCGTGCTGGATCGGCGCACGGTGCGCCGCCAGGATCGCTTCGAGTGGATGGCTAACGTGGCAGCTATCGAGGCACTGCAACACAGCGGCCTCACCATCACAGAGGAGAACAGCCGCCGGATCGGCGTCATCATCAGCAGCGGCGTGGGCGGGCTGGACACGATCATCGAGCAGGTGCTCGTGCACAACGAGTACGGCCCCCGCAGATTAAGCCCGTTCGCCATTCCCCGCATTATGAGCAACGGGGCCGCCGGAACGATCAGCATCGCTCACGGGATTCACGGGCCAGCGTTCGCTGTCGTCTCGGCCTGTGCCTCCGCCTCAGACGGCATCGGCATGGCATTGCAACTCCTGAGAGCCGGAGTTGTGGACACCATACTGGCGGGCGGCTCAGAGGCGGGCATCTCCGACTTTGGGCTGGGTTGTTTCTACCGCATCGGGGCCTACACCAGCCGGGCGGAAAACACACCCTCTCCCTTCAGCGCCGATCGAGACGGGCTGGTGATGGGCGAAGGGGCGGCCATCCTGGTACTGGAAACGCTGGAGCACGCCAGAGCGCGGGGAGCGGAGATACTGGCTGAACTGGTCGGGTATGGGTCTTCTTCCGATGCCTACCACATCACAGCTCCCATCGAAGACGGGCATGGAAGCGCGCTGGCGATCCGCCGGGCGCTCGAGGATGCGCAGTTGACGCCCGAAGACATTGACTACATCAACGCACACGGAACCGGCACGCCGCTCAACGACGCAGCCGAGACTCAGGCTGTCAAGAGCAGCCTGGGCGAGCGGGCTTATAAGATTCCCATCAGCTCCACCAAGAGCATGACCGGCCACATGATGGGCGCAACAGCTGCGCTGGAAGCCGTCTTCTGCGTTCAGGCCATTCGCGATAACATCGCGCCGCCCACGATCAATTACCATGAAGTGGATGAAGCCTGTGACCTCGACTACGTCCCGAATGAAGCACGAGAGCTCCCCATCCGGGTGGCGATGAGCAACGCCTTTGGGTTTGGAGGACATAATTCAGTCCTG
Organism: Chloroflexota bacterium; assembly: GCA_011051745.1. Taxonomy (GTDB): domain Bacteria; phylum Chloroflexota; class Anaerolineae; order Aggregatilineales; family UBA3940; genus DRKO01. The sequence goes on from DRKO01000364.1 coordinate 3,357, forward strand.
ATCTTCAGGGAGTTCACAGACTGAGGAGAGAAGAGAGGAACGAGCATAGCGATCGCCTTCCCGAACTCTGTCAGACAGAGCCCTTTTCACTACCACAGGATTTCTCTGGAACCCTCACACACTCTTCAAAGGCAATGATGGACTTATCAGCTTTCCAGAACAACATCGGGCTACATTTCCGCGACCAGTCCCTCCTGTTAAGAGCGCTGACACACCCCTCCTACCTCAACGAACACCCGAAACAGGGGCTGGAGGACAACCAGCGGCTGGAGTTTCTGGGGGATGCTATCCTCGATTTCATAAGCAGCGAATGGCTCTACCATCGCTTTCCAGAAGCGCCCGAAGGGCGGCTGACCCGTCTGCGGGCTGCATTAGTTCGGACGGAGACGCTGGCGGAGCTGGCCGTCAAGTGCCACATTAACGAGGCGCTTCTGCTCGGCAAAGGCGAAGAGGAAAGCGGGGGCAGGAAGCGACAGACGAATCTATGCGCCGCCTATGAGGCCTTCATCGGGGCCCTTTATCTCGATCAGGGCATCGAGGTGGTACGGGACTTCGTGCAGCCTCAGTTTCAGGAGACGCTGGAGAGAGTGCTCCAGCTTGAGATGGACAAAGACCCCAAGAGCCAGCTTCAGGAATGGGCACAGGCTCATCTGGGGCTTCTGCCGGTTTACAAGACCGTCAGGAGTGAAGGACCTGACCACGCTAAGCGCTTCACCATCGCGGTGTTTATAGGGGAAAAACGGTATGCCGAGGGGAGCGGGCCGAATAAGCAGGCTGCCGCCCAGCAGGCTGCCCGGCAGGCGCTGAGAAAGCTTCAGGCGGTTGATCGGGCATGAGAAAGCTGCTTATCACAGGCGGAAGCGGTAACCTGGGGCGACCACTGTCCGCCCTGGCTGCCCGCACGTGGGAGACCACCGCCACTTACTACCGCAACCC
>DRKO01000365.1 GCA_011051745.1 Chloroflexota bacterium
AAGATGGTCTGGCGAGCCGTCCCCTCATGAACAAAGCCGCACTTCTCATAAGCCCGGATGGCACGCCGGTTAAACGAGAACACCCACAGGTAAACGCGGTTGAGATTCACCTCGTCAAAGGCAAAGCGGAGGACGATCCGCGTCGCATCGGAGCCATATCCCCGGCCCCAGTATTCTTTCTCGCCGATGACAATACCAAACTCAGCGCTCCGGTTCTTCTGGCTGATGCCGAACAGGCTACAGTTACCGATCAGGCGATCATCCGCCAGTGTGCGGATGCTGAAGTGAAAGGCATCCTTGCTCCTGGACGCCTGCTCGTACCATGCCTCCTCGGCCTCGTCCGTGAGGGGCACAACGGGATCAACCCCCAGCCAGCGCTGGACCTCGTAATCCCGAAACCAGCGCTTAAAAGCGGGTAGATCGTCCCTCTGAAGGTGCGTCAGGCGGACCAGTTCCCCCTCAAAGAGGTTCATTTTGCCTCCGCAGGCAGGGCTTCCGTGCCGGGTAGAGGCAAATCCTCGGCGGCGAGAACGCGCTTCAGGGCGGCGATGCCGACCTCCAGCATATCGGGAGACGGCTCGCGCGTGGTCAGCTTCTGTAGCGCCAGTTGCGGCCAGACGAGCACCCGCACAAGCGGATTGGTGATGTGGCGGGCCATGAAGCGGATATACTCATAGGCCACCCCCGCAACGACGGGGATCAGGACGATCCGCGACGCCAGACGGACGAAGATATTCGGACGGCCCAGCAAGGCGAAGATCAGCACCGAAATGACCACCACCACCAGCAGGAAACCCGTCCCACAGCGGGGGTGCTCGAGCGGGTAGCGGGCCACTGACTCAGGCGTCAGGGGAGCGCCATCCTCATAGGCGTTGATCGTTTTGTGCTCCGCACCGTGATAGGCAAACACCCGCTGAATATCGGACAGGCGGCCAATGAGCCAGATGTATCCGATCACGAGGGCCAGACGGATAACCCCCTCAATGATGTTGCCGACGAGCGCCGACTCAAGGCCCGTCAGGGTGTGCAGTCCGTCGGCAACCGCTGCCGGAATCAGGAAGAAAAGCCCCACCGCGACGGCCAGCGAAAAGAGGATCGTCCCCCAGGCAACCGGCCCGTTGAACTCGGCTTCCTCCCCCAGTGCCACATCGGCGGAAAAGGACAGTGCCCGCATCCCCAGCCCCAGCGAATCCCAGAGCAGGCCCAGCCCCCGCACAAAGGGAATCCGGCTCCACGTGCCCCTGTAGAGCGGCGAGTTAATCGGCTCCTCGTGGATGACGATCTCCCCCTCCTGATTACGGACGGCAACGGCAACCGACCGGCTGCCGCGCATCATCACGCCCTCGATAACGGCCTGCCCGCCGTAATTAAACTGTTGTGGCATTGCTTTATATCCTCGCTGCTCTGTAATTTCTTGAGCCGGATTGTAGCGACCGGCGAGATCAACCGCAAACAGCGGCCCGGTGGCAGCCCCCCGCCTCACTCCTCAAAGAGTTGCTGGTAGCGGGCCGTGTGCAGATGCGTGATCCCGACTGCGAGCGCGTCGGCGGCATCGTCCGGGCGGGGAATCTCATCCAGATTAAGCAGCAGGCGCACCATCTCCTGAACCTGCATCTTGGGCGCATTGCCGTACCCGGCCACCGCCTGTTTGATCGAGGCTGGCGTATACTCGGCAATGGCGAGCCCGCAATCGGCAAGGGCCAGCATCGTCACGCCGCGCGCCTGCCCGACGTTCATGGCGGTGGTGACGTTACGCCCGAAGAGCAGCTTCTCGATGGCGGCGCTGGAGGGCTGATACTCCTCAACCAGCGCCCGCACGTCCCGGTAAATCTGCTGGAGGCGCCTGGCGACCTCCTCACCGGCTGGCGTCGTGATCACGCCGTAGGCTACCGCTTCAATGTCTCCATCTTCCCGTTCGCGCACCAGCCCATAACCGGTGATCGCGATGCCGGGGTCAATCCCAAGAACAACCATATCTCTCCACCGGGAAACAACAGGGCGGACTCGTGAAGCCGTCCGCCCTGCTCATATGAGAGGAAATTCCCTCACCCGCCGCCCGATCTACCCGGCGGCTGCCTCGAAGGACTTCATCAACTCATCCGTGACGTTCAGATTGGAGTAGACCATCTGAGTGTCATCCAGGTCCTCAAGCTGCTCGATAACGTTCATGACCTTCATCGCAGCTTCCGGGTCGAGGTCTACCGGCGTCTTTGGGACCCAGTCGAGACGGGCTTCCTCGATCTCGATCCCCGCTTCCCCCAGAGCCTCCCGCACGGCCTGAAGGCTCTCGCGCGGGGTGAAGATTTCGATCAGGTCTTCAGCATCCACGACATCTTCCGCTCCGGCCTCGGCGGCCACGAGGAAGACCTCCTCGTACTCATACTTCTCCGCCGAAACGGTGATGTACCCCTTCTGTTCAAACTGCCAGCCCACCGAGCCGGGTTCAGCCATCGTCCCGCCGTTGCGGCTCAGAACGTGCTTGATCTCGGCGATTGTACGGTTGCGATTATCGGTCGCCACCTCGACAAGCAGGGCCACCCCGTGAGGCGCGTAAGCCTCGTAGGTAACCTCTTCGATCTGCTCGGCGCCTTTGAGTTCGCCCGTGCCGCGTTTGATCGCCCGCTCGATATTCTCCTTGGGCATATTGGCCGCTCTGGCACGCTCGACCGCCAGACGCAGGGTGAAGTTCGCCTCCGGGTCTCCTCCCTGTCGGGCCGCTATCGTGATCTCGCGGGCCAGACGGGTGAAGATTTTGCCTCGCTTGGCATCGTTGGCAGCCTTCTTACGCTTAATAGTTGACCATTTACTATGACCGGACATTGCCTTCCCTTAGATATAATCCGTAAACCATGCATGGCCGCCCATACACAGTTTGAGAATATCCCCTTTTTGCATTCCGATTATACCATACTCAGCCCCTGCCATAAATCCGGCCAGAGGGGCAAATGCCCGGCATGGAGGGCAGGGAGAGAGGCGTCCCTCTCCCCGTCCCTGCAGTTTCTTCACAAGGTTTTCACAAAGCTTTCCACAAAGCTTCACGAGAAAACCGCCTAGTTCATGCTAAAATATAGGTGAGAATTCCCCAAGACTTCTCATCCCTATCCTCACCCCATGAAGGGCGCGGTGTATTATGGCCCCCATCATAATGCAACCGCGCCCTTCACATTGTTGTGAAGACACCCTCCCGCTTTCGCCCCCACCAAAGCGTGGTATCATAACCCAGGGCAGAGCAATGACCCTGTGACAGGTTCAGCGCATCTCTTCCCTCCACGTGACTCTCAGGGGATGTCGCCCATGCGGGAAAAGCCAGCGGCATCTTCAAGTGTCCATCCGGGCGTGGCTGATGACAGAGACCAAGTCAGGCAAGCAGGAAACAGGAACCCTCGAGAGCAAACTCCACAGGCCGGGGGTGATCATCTACCAGGCCAGAGGGACGCTCTCAGAGGAAAGCATTGAGAAGTGGCGCGAGGAGCTGGGGAAGTTCTTCAAAGAGAACGCCAAACGAGGAGCCTGCGGCGTCCTGATTGACGCCTGCGAAGTGGAAATGCTTTCCGTTGAGGCGCTCGACCTGCTGATGGAGATCATTTCCGATCCGGGGGAGTTCGTCGGGGAGGTGCGGACTCGCTTTGCGCTGGTCGGCGTCCGGCCCTTCACTCAGCGATTTCTCCGCCAGGCATTGCCCCTGACACCCATCAAGCATGTTCGAGCCCGCTTCTTCCACGAGGTGGCCGAGCAGGAGGCGCTGGCCTGGCTTCAGGCGATGGTCGCCTCAGCAGACGACCTTCCAGAGACAACGAAGGAGAAGCCAGCCTCCCCGGAACAGAAGCCCTCCGACGGAAAGACCGGGAAGCCCCCTGCTCCAGAGAAAGCCGCCGGGCCAGCCGCCCGTCTCTTCGGCCAAAGGCGCAAGCCCGATCGGAAAAAGTCTCCGACGCCACAGAAGCAAAAAGCGACGAAGTCTGCACCCTCAACCCGGAAAGACTGAGCGGACATAAGGCCCCCTGCTCCCGGAGGGCTTCAGGCCCGTTTTTCGTGGAAGCCCCCGACATAGAAAAGTAGCCAGCGCTTCCGATGGGCAAACCCGGCTTCCAGGCCCCAGACACCCTGTGACATTCGGGCGCCCGCTGCGCTCCACGTTCATTGATCACTTCCCTGACAAGGGGTATACTACCTGACCAGTAACGAGGAGGAGGCTGCTCCTACCATAGTACCCTTATCATACATGCGGGGATGGAGGCACCATGGAAATCTTACAGAGTCACCCGGAACTGGAAGCGCTGGGATTCCGTAACCTGAACCAGGTCTACTGGCAGTTGCATACCCCCCAGCTCTATGAGCAGGCCGTCCGCCGCCAGGAAGGGTTTATTGCACACCTGGGGCCACTCGTCGTCCGCACCGGAGACCACACGGGCCGGTCGCCCAAGGACCGCTTCATCGTCCGCGAGCCCAGCACCGAAGACGAAATCTGGTGGGGAGAGGTTAATCAGCCCTTCAGTGAAAAGCAATTTGAAGACCTCCTGCAAAAGGTGCTGGCCTACTTTCAGGGGAAAAACGCTTTCGTGCAGAACTGCTTCGCTGGAGCAGACCCGGATTACCAGCTACGTGTCAGGGTGATCACAGAGACAGCCTGGCACAGCCTGTTTGCACGTAACATGTTCATTCGCGGGACAGAGGAAGACCTGCGCGACTTCAAGCCGGACTTCACCATTATCCACGCGCCGAACTTCCATGCTCTGCCCCATCACGACGGGACTAACTCATCCGCGTTCATTCTGCTGCACTTCGGGCTGAAATTGATCCTGATCGGGGGAACCAGCTACGCGGGGGAGATTAAGAAGTCTATCTTCAGCATTCTGAATTACCTGCTGCCCCGAAAAGGCGTTCTCTCCATGCATTGCTCGGCCAACGAAGGGGATCAGGGCGATGTCGCGCTCTTCTTCGGCCTTTCGGGGACGGGCAAGACCACGCTCTCAGCCGACAGCCGCCGGACTCTGATCGGAGATGACGAGCACGGCTGGAGCGACTCCGGCGTTTTCAACTTTGAAGGCGGCTGCTACGCCAAGGTTATTCGCCTTTCGCCGGTCAACGAGCCGGAGATTTACCAGACCACGCGGCGGTTTGGAACCATCCTTGAAAACGTCATGATGAACATGAATAACCGCCGCATTGATCTGAACGACGCTTCTCTGACCGAGAACACACGGGCTTCTTATCCGATCGGGTATATCCCCAACGCCACCCGTAAAGGGCTGGGCGGGCATCCCCGGAACGTCATTTTCCTGACGGCGGATGCCTTCGGCGTGATCCCGCCGGTCAGCAAGCTCACTCCTGAGCAGGCGATGTATCATTTCCTGAACGGGTACACGGCGAAGGTCGCCGGAACAGAGAAAGGGCTGAGCTCAGAGCCGCAGGCGACGTTCAGCGCATGCTTTGGTGCGCCCTTCCTCCCGCTCCACCCCAGGGAGTACGCCCGCCTGCTGGGCGAGAAGCTCGAGAAGCACGAGGCGCAGGCATGGCTGGTTAACACCGGCTGGACGGGTGGGCCGTATGGCGTCGGCCACCGGATGGAGCTTCCTTACACCCGCGCCATGATCCACGCCATTCTGGACGGCAGTCTGGCACAGGTGGAGACACGGCAGGAGCCGTTCTTCGGGCTGCACATTCCGTTGCACTGCCCCGGCGTGCCCGATGAAGTGCTCGACCCACGCCAGACGTGGGAAGACCCGGAGGCCTACGATGCGGCAGCCAGAGAGCTGGCAGCCCGCTTCCGGGAAAACTTCGCCCAGTACGCTGATGAAGTTGACGAAGCTATCATAGCCGCCGGGCCGCCCGTCGGCTAGAGTGGATCGACTCAAAAAGCGCGGCAGCCTCTCACACAGGACTGCCGCGCTTCTGCTTTTTATGCCAGAGGTGTTACCAGCGCCCCAGAACGGCGATCGCGCCCAGCGCCAGAACCGGCCCCAGGATCGCCCCCGGCCAGCCCATCAGGCGCCCCCCCAGATAGGCCGGACCGGCCAGTCCCAGACTGACGTACCCGACCGCACCCAGCACGCCGGGGAGCCAGCGGGGGCGTGCCCGGACTCCCAGCCAGCGCAAAGCGTCCTCACACCACGATCCCACGCTCACGATGGCGACGATGAAGAAGACCGGGATCATGCTTATTCCCACAGCAAGAAGGAAGAAGGGGGCCCTCATAATGCGCCAGACTTTTTTCATCTCCTGTCACCCGTCAGAGCAGGCTCCGACAACACGCCAGCGATAAAAATACCGTTCTTTCCCGAAAAGCCACGGGAAATGCATGTCCTCTGCCAGACATCTTATCGTGTCCCGCAGGGCATTTCCAGAATACTTTCACCTACACTATAATCTCTGCCCTTCAGCCGGTCAAGACGCTGGCAGATTCTCCTCCGCCAGTTCCGCCTTCAGGGCCTCCGGCGTCGTCACCGGCAGGCGGCAGGCGAAGTTGCGGCAGACGTAAGCGGTAGCCCTGCCGTCCACCAGCTCCCGTCCGGCCAGCAATGGAATCCATCGGGTGGCTTCCTCCTCACCGGGGCGACGCAACGCCACCACCTGATTCGGACGATAAGGCCTGCGGAGAACTTCAAGCAGGCCCCGCATCTCCTCCGATTCCGGATTGCCGACCAGCGCGATTTCATGCGGCCCACTCAGGGCAAAGTCGAGCTGCGAGGCCAGATAGGCGAAGGCCGAAGGGTAGCCCTGAATCGCTGAATTCAGACGGTTCAAGATGCGCTCGGCCCGCTCGCGCCAGTCCTCTCGCCCGGCCAGAATCGCCATCCGCAGCAGGACGGCCACCGCTGAGGAGGTTCCGGACGGAGTGGCGTTATCGGCCAGCTCCTGGGGCCGGGTTACCAGTTCCTCATGATCGTGGGAAGTGTCATAAAAGCCTGCCTCGTCATCCCAGAACAGATCAACCATTCTCCCGGTAAGGGCCAGCGCCTCTTTGAACCAGCGCAGATCAAACGTCGTCTGATAA
>DRKO01000366.1 GCA_011051745.1 Chloroflexota bacterium
CACACCTCTGGCCTGATCTCTGTGCAGGGCGCACGCTCGAAAAGTCCGGCCTCGTGGCTCTGGCTCTGTCCGGGGGGCGCGTTGTTGCCACAGCGTCTCAGACGGCTTCCTGTGCGCCGGAGAGGATGGGGGTGGGATTGGGCCGGTTGTATCAGGCGTGCACTTCCTGCTACCTATGATTAAATCACAAGTTGCCCGTAACTTCAAGCCTACCGACCGGTAGGTCGGTTTTTCCCCGGCTCTCTTACCCCCTCGAATCCCGGATGTGTGCTAAACTATAGACGCTGTCGTGTAACCCTGTGAGGAACCATCACCGAACTGTCAGGAGGAGAGACCCCGCGTGTTGATCGGCCACACACTCAAGGATCGCTATGAGGTCTACGACCGGCTGGGAAGCGGCGGCGCGGCCACCGTCTACCTGGCCCGTGACGACGAGACGGGCCGGATCGTGACCGTCAAGATGCTGCACCCCCACCTGCTGAACGAGGAGTTCATCGCCCGCTTCGAGCGCGAGATCGACCTTCTCCAGAAGGTGGACAACCCCCACATCGTCCGCCTTTACGACTGGGCCATCCGCGAGTTCAACCCCGACCTGGGCGGAACCATCAGCTATCTTGTGACGGAGTACGTCGAGGGGCACGCCCTTTCCGATGTGATCGACACCCGCGCGCCCCTCAGCGAGACCGACGCGCTGGCAATCGCCCGGCAGATCGCGCTTGGGCTGGCCGCCATCCACCGGCTGGGCATCATTCACCGCGACGTGAAATCCCAGAACATCATGATCACGCCGGAGAATCAGGCCAAGCTGATTGATTTCGGCATCGCCAAGGGGTCCGATCACGCCACGCTGACCGATCCCTCACACTTCGCCGGAACGCTCTATTACGCCCCGCCGGAGCAGATTCTCGAATCGCGCACCGTTGATCACCGGGCGGACATCTACGCCCTCGGTGTCGTCCTGTACGAGATGCTGACCGGTCGTCTGCCCGTCAGCGCCCGCGAGTTCGGCACGGTCGCCTCGCGCATCATCTCCGGGAATCTGGACCCCATCACCGGCGTTTCCCCGCCGGTGGAGAAGCTGGTGAACGCCATGCTGGCCCATCGGGTGGAGCGGCGGATCGGCTCCGCCGAAGAGGTGATAAGCCGCATTGACGCCATCACCGGCGGGCAGCGGAAAGTCGCCATTGAGCGCCCCCCGACCACCGGCGCGACGATCCCCCGGCCAATCCACGTGGAGAAACTTCCAGAGCCGCCCGTCCCGCCCTCCCCGGCCTACCTGCTCATCGAGGGTCACCCTGAAGAAACCATCCTGCTCACCCGCCCGGAGGTGATCGTGGGGCGCAGCCACCCCCGCTATCCCGTCTCGCCGGATGTTGATCTGTGGACGCTGGGCGTTAAGGACGCCCAGACCGTCTCGCGGCGGCACTGCCGCATCTTCCAGCGCGAAGGGGCGTACTTCATCGAGGACCTGGGCAGCATGAACGGCACGCGGGTGAACGACGAACCGCTTCATCCGGGGCACGTTCACCGTCTGGAAGACGGCGACCGCGTGGCGGTGGGCAACGTGCTGATGACGTTCCATCTACCGGGGGAGTAGGGAAAACACCGCCCCGCCCTCATCCCCCGACCAGCGCCCGCCAGCCCAGAAACGCCGCCATGCTGATGATGATCGTGAGCAGCAGATTTTTGCTCCGCCATGAGACGGCGGCAGCGACCAGCCCGCCGATCAGATAAGCGTTGGTATAGCTCAGGGACAGGCCCCCGTCCGGCATCAGAACCGCCGGAACGGTGATCGCCACCAGCACCGCCGGAGGCACATAGCGCAACGCCCGGAACAGCGGATCGGGGAGTTTCAGCCTGCCGAGGAGAGCCAGCACCGGATACCGGGCCGCGAAGGTCACCGCCGCCATCCCCCCGATAAGCAGAACCTCATTCATGCGCCTTCCTCCTCGCCGCCGGAGGTCAGGAGCAGCTCGGCGGCGTATCCGGCGGCGATCCCCAGCGATGCGGCCAGCATCAGGCCCAGCCTGTTGGGCAGCCCGTTCGCCAGAACGGCGGTCACCCCGGAGACGAGGGCGCAGATCAGCATGGGTCGGTTGACGATCAGGGGAACGACAATGCCGGTGAAGGTGGCGACCATCGCGAAATCCAGCCCCCATTCGGCCACGTTCTGGAGGCGTTGCCCGGCGACGATGCCGATCAGGGTGCAGAGCTGCCAGTTGGCGTACATGAAGACCGCCGAGCCGAGGTAATACCAGAGCCGGTAAGAGGCCTCCCCTCCGTCGCCCTGATAGCGGCGGATGGTGACGGCGTAGGTCTCGTCGGTCAGCCAGAAGCCGAGCGGCAGGAGCCACTTTCGGGGAAGGTGCTTCAGATAGGGGGCCAGCGACGCGCTGTAGAGGACATGGCGCAGGTTGACGATGAAGGTCGTCAGAACGATAAACATCGGGGCGATCCCCTGGGCGATCAGCCCGGCGGCGATGAACTGCGCCGACCCCGCGAAGACAAACAGTGACATGCCCATTGCCCCCGCCGGTGAAAGCCCTGCCGTGACGGCCAGCGCCCCGAAGATCACTCCGAAGGGGATCGCACCCACGACAAGCGGAAACGTGTCTTTTGCGCCCGCCAGAAACGTGCTCCAGCGGGCCACAGAGGCCTCCTTGCCCATCCTTTTGCCTTCTCCGTTGTGGTTCCCTGCCGGGTGAGTATGCGGTGCGCTCCACATTACCACATCGGAGGCAGGACGCAAAGAGGCCGGTCGGCTCGTCCCCTGTCCTTGCCCTGCCTCCCGTTTCGGCTATACTGGGCGGGGATGTGCAACCTTTTCCGGCGGCAGGGCTGCAACTGATTCGCAGTCGGGGGGTTATTTCAACAGGGGCGTTTTATTTTAATCGCACACAGGAGCTTACTTTGGAACCTCGCAGGGAAGAGACAACGACCTTCAACCCGTACACGGCGTTACGCCTCGTCAGCCGCACGTTTGCATTATCCATTGAAAAACTGCCCACCCTGCTCCGGGAATCGATCACCCTCGCTTATCTTGCCTTCCGTGTCTCCGACTTTCTGGAGGACAATCAGACCATGCCGCCTGAGCGCAAGGTCGAGCTGCTCCACCTGTGGGTGGATGTCCTCGACGGGCGGGTGGACCCCGAAGCGCTGACGGGCCGCCTCGCCGACGTAGACCCCCGCGACCCGGAAGCGCTGGTCGCCCGGCATGCCGGTGATGTGCTGGCCTACATCCGCAGCCTGCCCCCGGAGTTGCAGGGCTACATCCTGCGCGAGGCCCGCGACTCGGCGCTGGGGATGGCCCGCTGGCAGACTCGCGGCCCCCTCGTTCACGATGAAGCCGATCTGGACGATTACATGTTCGAGGTGGCGGGTCGCGTCGGGCACATGCTGACGCACATCTTCGCCTGGTACTACGCCCCGCTGCGCCATCTCCACGATCAGATGATGCCTCTGGCCCGTGAATTCGGGCTGGCCCTCCAGACCGTCAACGTGATCCGGGGCCTGCGCAAGGACTACGAGCGCGGCTGGATATTCGTCCCCCGGAGCTTCTGCGAGCGCGTCGGGCTGAAGCCGCCTGACCTGTTCAAGCCGGAGAATTTCGAATCCGCCATGAAGGTGGTGGACATGCTGGCCGACAAGGCCGAAAGACACCTGCGGAAGGGGCTGGACTACATCAAGATGATCCCTCCGCGCTTCCACCGTATCCGGCTGGCCTGCATGTGGCCGCTGTTCTTCGCCGTGCGCACGCTGGCGATCAGCCGGGGGAACCGCGCCGTGCTCCAGAACGAGGCCAAAATGAGCCGTGACGAAGTTCAGCAGATCATCCGTGAAACGTGGGTGATGGGCTGGTCGAATAGCTGGCTGGATAGTTACTACGAGCGGCTGAGTTCGTAGCCCGGACCGAACCGGATTTCACCATCTGAGCGGGAGCACCGGGGCAGACTGGCTTCATACCCCGCAGGGAAAAGGGGCTTAAATGACCTGGCAACGTGTTCTCCCCGTGCTGGTTTCCATCGTCGTTATTATTCTGGTGGCCGTGCTGCGGGCCTATTCGCGGACGGTGGCGGCGATCACAGCCACAATGCCGCTGAACGTCGCGCTGGGGTTGTGGATCGTCTATGCTGCCGAGGAGGGCGAGCAGGCCGCCGTCTCCGAGTTCAGCCGCTCGATGCTGATCGGCATCTGGCCGACGGTTGGCTTTCTGGTGGTGATCTGGCTGACGGCCCGCGCGGGATGGCGGCTCATCCCGATGCTGGCCGCCGGATACGCCGCCTGGTTGCTGGGGCTGGGGGTGCTGTTCGGGTTGCGCTCGCTTACGGGACCGTAAACGACGGAGAAGCCCTGCCGTCTCTGGCAGGGCCTTTTCTGTACCCTCTCTTTCGGCGTCCCTCAGGCAGACTCACGCCCGGCTTCCGCATCAGCCCGTGATGGTATGTTTCCCTCTCCTGCCACTTCGATCTCTCAC
>DRKO01000367.1 GCA_011051745.1 Chloroflexota bacterium
CGTATGTGCCAGACGACCGGCACACCGGCCAGCGCACACCCGGCCGCAGAGGGAGCGAGCGTTGAGGAGTTCAGGTGAACCAGATCGGGCCGGAGCCGCTCGACGAGTGCGCGTGTGCGCCAGATCGAGGGCAGCACCTGCAACAGCTTCCCCGGCAGCCGCCACCACTCGCGCCCGCCGTACCACTCCAGCGTTGTGTGGCTGAAATCGCTGATACCGGTTGCGACGTGCGTCTCGATCCCCTCGGCACGGTAGAGGTCCACGACCGGCCCCGGCCTGAGCGTCACCACGACCGGCTCATAGCGCGTGCGGTCAAGCTGCTGGAGGAGGTAGAGCAGGCTCAGCGGTGCGCCGCCGATGCCACCCCCGTGATGGATGTAAAGAATCCGCCTCATATCCCCCGCCCGTGGCCGCTACAGCGACTCAACGACCTCGACCCAGCGACGCATCCGGTCAAGATAGGTGTGCCCGCCGCCTGTGATCCGGCGGTAGCCCTCCGAGGCGATGCGCTTCCGTTCGTCGGGATGATCAAGATAGTAAGCCACACGTGCCCGCATCTCCTCAGGATCGGAGAAGTAGGCCGCGCCGACACCCTCCGGCAGCCAGTTCACCTGATCGCGGGTGCGTGTGCTGAGCATGAACGCCCCCGCCGCCGGAGCCTCAAAGGTGCGCATGTTGTGCGCCTGCCCGTTCTGCGCCCGGATGAAGTTCATCACGATGTCCGCCGCGCTGAAGGCCTTCGACATCTCCAGTCCCCATGTCCACCCCCCGCGCAGGCACTCCCGCAGGGGGCTACCGGGCGGCAGGCGGTCCCAGTTCGTCCCCCAGATGCCGATCTCAAAGTCGGCAAGTCGGGCGAGGAGGGCGGCACGCTCCGGCGTGTAGCCACCCACAAAGCATATCTGGCTGCCCAGCGCCTCACGTTCCGACACTGAAAGTTCAACCGGATGATGGTGCTCCGGATCGTACCCGAAGGGCAGATACTCCACGTGCCGCGCTCCGGCGTCTCTCAATGGCCCGAACAGGTCCCGATCCCATATGAAGTACACGTCATAAGCCGGAATGCTGGCGATCAGATGCCGGTTGGTGTTGGCGGTGGGAAAGTCAAAGGGATTGTCGGGGTTCCAGTTGACCAGTAGCGGCCTGTTCCGCAGAGCACGCAGGCGATTCAGCGTGGGGGCGGTCAGTTCCACCCCCTTAAAGACAAACACCACATCAGGACGCCAGTCCCCGACGGCCTGCACCAGCCGACGGTTGTACTGCCCCCGCAGTATAGCCTGCTCGATGTCGCTCAGGACGGGGGTCTCACGGAAGCGGCAATGGCGGACAAGCCCCTCGTAGAGGTCATGGTAGCGCACCTCATGCCCCAGGTCGCTCAGCGCGGCCGCGCAATACCGCTCCAGTGCGCCCGGCGTGTCATAGCCGACGATCAGAATCCGCATCGCAGCCCGGCCCGACTAACCGACATCCCGATCGATAAATTCCCTGAGCCATAGCTCCAGAACGGCCAGCGCCCAGGTATACATATACGGGGTGGAGCCTTCCAGAAAATCGCGATAAATGGCCCGGACGGCCTCGTAATTAAACAGGCCGCGCCGTTCAACCGACTGGCGGGAAAAGACATCGTCGAGCACATCGCGCAGTTCGTTCCGCATCCAGGCCGCAACCGGCATCTCAAAGCCGCGCTTGGGGCGGGTGAGTATCTCCGCCGGGAGCACGTCCTGCAAAGCGCGGGCGAAGACCCATTTGGTCTGCCCGCCGCGCAGCTTCAGGTGCGGGGGTATGTGCACCGCAAACTCGACCAGCCTGTGATCGATCAGTGGGACGCGCACCTCGAGCGAGTGCGCCATGCTCATCGCATCGGTATCACGCAGCAGAGTGTGGGTCATATAGTTCAGCAGCTCCAGCCGGGTTAGCTGGGCGACCGCGTCCTGCTCCGCCGGATGGACGTAGCGGGCCAGGTATCTGGGCGAGGGCTCCGGCGCGGCCAGTGCAGCGACGGTCCGGGGAGTGTAGAGCGCCAGCTTCCGCTCCTCGTCAAAGAGCACCCGCACCCGCTCGTACCGCGCCACGACGTCCCCCTCCAGCCATGTGAACACCCGGCGAGAGGGACCGGTCAGCGAAGCAGCCCGGCCTGCCATCCTGCGCACCGACTCCGGGAACATGTGCCACAGACGGCCCAGCCGGTGGGCCTGACGAAACATCCTGAACTGCGGATATCCGGCGAACAGCTCATCGCCGCCAAGCCCGGAGAGGGCCACTTTGACGTGCTTCGCAGTGGCCTGAGAAACCAGATACGTATTCAACCCGTCGCCGGTGGGCTGATCCATCGCCCGGATGATCTGATCCAGTCGATCGCGCACATCGCGCCCGGAAACGATCACCTCGGTGTGATCGGTCCCGTAGTACTCGGCCAGCACGCGGGCATCGGAGCGCTCGTCAATGTCCCGCCCTTCGGCCCCGAAGCCAATCGAAAAGGTGCGCAGCCGCTCGCCGCTGATGCGCGTCATCAGGGCAACAACGGCACTCGAATCGATCCCGCCGGAGAGGAAAGCGCCCACCGGCACATCGGCGATCATCCGCAGCCGGATCGATTCCTCAAGCAGGTTGCGCAACTGTGTGATGATCTCGGTCTCGCTCATATCGAGCGGCTTAACGGCGGGCAGTCCCCAGTAGCGCTCGATGCTGAGTTCCCCATCCTGAAAGATGAGATAGTGCCCGGCGGGGAGCGCTTCCACGCCTTCCAGCATCGTATAGGGGGCCGGAACCGCATAGAATGAAAGGTAATGGTGCAGGGCCGGATAGTTCAGGCGTGGCTCGACCATCCCGCTTGCCAGCAGGGCCTTCAGTTCTGAGGCAAACGCGAAATGGCTGGCCCGGCGGCTGGCAGGGTTGAGCCGATACGTATAGTAAAAGGGCTTGATCCCCAGCCGATCACGGGCGGCGAACAGTTTCGCCTCGGCGCGGTCCCAGATCGCAAAGGCGAACATGCCCCGCAGGTGGTCCAGGCACTTCTCCCCCCACTCCTCGTAAGCGTGGAGGATCACCTCGGTATCGGTGTTTGACGCAAAGCGATGGCCCTGCTCCAGAAGTATCTGGCGGAGCGGCCCGTAGTTGTACACTTCGCCATTGTAGACGATCCAGAACCGCTCATCCTCGTTGTGCATGGGCTGGTGGCCCGCCCGGGAAAGATCAATGATGGACAGGCGAGTATTCACCAGAGAGATCGGGAGCGGCTCATGTGCCACGTATATCCCGTGATCATCCGGCCCTCGATGAGCCATCGCCGCAGCGGCCTTCTCGGCAGCCTGCTCGTCGGCTGTGTTGACAGCGCCCCAGATTCCGCACATTGTGTTTCACTCTCCTTCCGGGAACACCACCCGGTACAGTCGGGTGCGCGATCCCTCGTAGAGGAGTTCGCCGTATTCTGACAGGAACGCCGCTTGTGTGTAAAGCGGAGGGTCCGCCGTATCGGACACATAATCGAGGATATAACCGATTCCGTGTTCGCGCAGATAGGTGAGCAGCGCCGCCGGATCGGTGATGGTATCAAGCCGCTGTCGGTCACCCCAGCTACCGGAGACAAGCTGCGGTTCGATATAGAGCGGGCTGGTGGCGTGTTCGGCCAGCACCCGGTCAGAGGGGCCGAGACGTTCGTTCAACACGGTGATGGTCTCCCAGTCCGGGAATTCCGGGATGATCACGACATCGTGCCAGCGTTGCAGGTAAGAGGCCTGTGTATCCAGCCCCAGCGCAACGCGATAAGCACCGTTCCAGTATAGCACGCCCAGCTCGCTGATCAGGTTCCAGCCGAGGGAAAGCACCACCACGCTCAGGATGGTCCGCCGGGGCCAGTCCTCAAACCGCGCAAGCCGCCAGAGGATCAATCCGCTCACGGCGGCGAGCAGGATCAGGCCGGGCAGGAAGTGCCGGGCAGCCTGTTTGACCAGAAACCACACGATGGAGAAGGCAAACGCATAACCCAGCATACGCCAGGCAACCCGTTCGCCCCGCAGGAAGCCAAGCAGCAGCCCCACCGGAATCACGATCAGGAACACCGGCCCGGCAATGAAGCCGAGATAGAAACCCGGCGCATGCCCCAGCGAGGCGTTCCAGAGATTGGTCAGATAGCCGCCGACCGTCCAGGGGTAAAAGACCTCCGTCCCCAGTTCACTGCGTGGCGAAGGTGTCCCCCCGAACCAGCGCTGGAACAGCCCGGCAAAAACCGGATAGAAGGGGTTGTGGTAGGTCAGCGCATTGTAGAGATAGTAGGGAGCGGCGGCAACTGCCGTCGCCAGCCCGAAGGTGAATGCCGCCCGCACCAGCCCGCGCCAGTCGCCCCGCATTGCCTGCCGCAGGACGATCCACAGCCCCAGCAATGCGATGCTGATAAGGGCCTGATTCTTCGAACCGGCGGCCCAGCCCAGACAGACCCCGGCCAGAATGAGCCACTTATCCGGCCCGGAGGCAGCATCGGGCGGTGGTTCCTCGCGCGTCAGGTCCATCCAGCGGAAAACGGCCAGCAGTGCCAGCGCTTCAAAGAAAGCCCAGCCCATATCTACTTTGGCCGACTGAGCCAGATAACCGGCGTCCGGCATGGTGTAGATAACGACGGCGGCCAGCGCCGCCGGGCCGCGCCCGAAGTATCGTCGGGCCAGCGCATAAACGCTCAGGGCCAGAAAAAGGCTCATCCCGAAGCCGGTTACCAGCGTCGCCAGACTGTACCCCGCCGGGGAGGCTCCCCGCAGCAGGAGCGCCCAGGCAGAGATCATCATCATGTTACCGGGGAGCGTGGCCGCCCAGATGTTAGGGGGTTGCACATAGCGCCCGGCTTCCACCCAGTAGCGCGGCAGGAGCAGATACTGGTGCACGGTGTCCCCCTCGACGGGGGGAGCCAGATCGGCGATCAGGTTCATGAGCGCGAATGCGAGCGCCAGCAGCAGCGCAGCCCGCAGGGGCCACGAGGCCGGGAACGCCTCGCGGAGGGCCTCCCCTGCCCCTCGCAGATCGTCCAGCAGGGCGGGGAGTTGCCAGCCCGCCAGTAACAGCCCGCCGATCAGCACCAACCAGCCCGCCACAGGGCGCAGGAGCCCCGCCAGAGACAGCCCGAAGAGAAGCGTCGCCAGTGCCCCCAGACCAAAGGCGAGCGAGTAAGCCAGATCGGCAGAGCGGCTCCCAAACGTCAGGGGGACAGATCGCCGCAGGGTTCTCCCCGTGCCGTATATCGCCAGCAACATAAGCCCGGTCAGCAGGAGATTTACCAGCAGGTCAATCATCGGATCGCGTCCAGCAACGGCTCCAGTATCTCGGCCCGGATCGCGGCCCAGTGAAGCATCATCTGGTGCTGCATATACATCACAAACACAAAAACCGCCCAGGCCGCCGCCAGCACTGAACGCCAGAGGCTTGCCTGCCGGGCCTCGTTCCGGGGGGATGCCCGTCGGGGCACATCGAAAAGGGCCTGCTGCGCGGCAGTCGAATCGGGGAACACCTCGACGAAGTGGCGATACAACTGCGCTTCCACCACCGGCAACGAGCAGTGTTCCCTGACGAAGTTCACACAGCGGTGGCGCATCGCCTCCAGCCGGTCAGGATCGCTCAGCAGTTCAATGATGGCCTGTGCCATCGCCTCCGCATCGTTGTTGGGGACGAGTCGCCCCGTCTCTCCGTCAATGACGACCCCCTCCGGCCCGCCGCACTCGGTAGCGACGACCGGTGTACCGCTTGCCATTGCCTCCAGCATCACGATCCCCAGCCCTTCCTGCGTGCTGCCGATCAGGAAAAGCTCTGCCCCCCGGTACAGTGCCAGAAGTTCCTCTTCTGGCACTTTTCCCCTGAAGCTCACAGCCTCGTTAAGGCCCAGCCGCTCGCATCGGTCGAGCAGTGCCGGTTGTGGCTCATCACCGACCAGAACCAGTTTCAGCCGGGGATACCGCTCACGGACGCGGGCGAAGGCCTCCAGCAGCAGAGGGGTGTTCTTGCGCGGATCGTTGATCCGGCTGGCGTTCA
>DRKO01000368.1 GCA_011051745.1 Chloroflexota bacterium
ATCCCGGAGGAGGTGGTAGAGCGACTGCTGGCCCTCCTTCAGATCAGCGGCCCGCCACAGGAGGTTCTCGACGATCTGGCAACCCAGATGAAGGACGTTCCCCCCGCCGTAGAGGGCATTGAGGAGCTGCGATCCCTGTTCACCTACCTTGAGGCGCTGGGCATTCCAGAGACGGCTTACGAACTCAACTTCGCGATGGTGCGAGGGCTGGAGTACTATACCGGCCCGATCTTTGAAACCACCATCCGGGAGCCAAAAGCCATGCCCAGCATCACGGGAGGAGGACGCTACGACGAGTTGATCGGCCTCTTCTCCGACATCAGCCATCCGGCAACGGGAACCAGCCTCGGCATTGAGCGCATCATTGACGCGATGGATGAACTCGGTATGTTCCCGCCGGACATCCGGGCAACGACTGCCGAGGTGCTCGTCACAGTGTTCAGCGCAGAGACGGTGAGCGCCTCGCTCAGGCTGGCAACAGACCTGCGCAGGGCAGGGATCAACACAACGCTGTATTTCGACTACGAAGATCGTCTGGGCGATCAGATCGGGTACGCCTCGGCGAAAGGAATCCCGTTCGTCGTGATCGTGGGGCCGGACGAGATCGCGCAGGGGAAAGCCACCATCCGGCGGCTGGGTAAAACGCGCGAGGAGAGCGAGCAGCGATCTGTTCCCTCAGGGGAGGTAGCAGCAGCCATCCGCGACTGGTAGCCCTTTTCCGTCTCATATCGAATTCAGCAGCCTGTCCTCTCCGGTCATAGAGCCGGGGACAGGCTGTTTTTGTAATCCGAAAGTATCTTTCTTTTTGGCGGGAATTTGCTATCATTATAGGTAAGTCAGATAAGTCTGGTTTATCAGATATTTGTGCCGCCATGCGGCGGCTACATGGTAGGAGCACACACATGAACGATGGAGCGAAGAGCGCCGAGCAGGTTTCGCCGACAAAGGAGGGCGAGCCGATCGTCAATGACTTCCAGATCATCGTGGCGACAGTCAACGGGACCGGCAGCCAGACGGCGAACACCGTCCTACTCCGCGCTCTCTTCCGGATGGGAATCCCTGTTAACGGGAAGAACTTTTTCCCCTCCAACATTCAGGGCTTGCCCACCTGGTTCACCATCCGGCTCAGCAAAGATGGCTACGTAGCCCGCCGGGAGACCAGTGAAATCCTGGTTGCGTTCAACGAAACCACAGTGTTCGACGACATCAGCAAGCTGCCTCCGGGCGGCGTATGTTTTTATCCCGCCGAGTGGGAGATCAAGCACACTCGCGACGACATCTCCTACTATCCGATGCCCGTCAGAGAACTGGTGAAGGCCTCCAGCACTCCTGCCCGGCTACGCGACTACGTTGCCAATATGGTTTACGTTGGGTCGGTGGCCGCTATGCTGGATATTGATCTCGATGAGATCGAGTCAGCGCTCAACTTCCACTTCTCGATGAAGAGCAAGCCGGTTCAGATGAATATGGAAGTCGTCAGAGCCGCTTATGAGTGGGCGCTGGATAACCTGCCCAAGACCGATCCGTACCGCGTGGAGAGAATGGAGAGCGAAGAGGGCCTGATCCTGCTGGATGGCAACTCGGCGGGGGCGCTGGGGGCTGTCTTCGGCGGCGTAACGCTGATCGCCTGGTATCCGATCACCCCTTCCACCAGCCTGATAGATGCCGCCCGTGAGTACCTGAAGGACTTACGGCTCGATCCGGAAACCGGAAAAGCCACCTACGCCATCATTCAGGCCGAGGACGAGCTGGCCGCGATTGGAATGGTAATCGGTGCCGGCTGGGCCGGAGCCCGCGCAATGACGGCAACCTCCGGCCCCGGGCTCTCGCTCATGGCTGAGTTCTCAGGGCTGGCCTACTTCGCCGAAGTACCTGCCGTGATCTGGGACGTTCAGCGTGTTGGGCCCAGCACGGGCCTGCCGACGCGAACCTCGCAGGGGGATGTGTTGAAAGCCTACTTCCTGGGACACGGCGACACCAAGCACGTCTGCCTGCTGCCCTCCACCATTGCGGAGTGTTTCGAGTTCGGCTGGCGGGCCTTTGATCTGGCCGAGCGTCTGCAAACGCCGGTCTTTGTGCTCAGCGACCTCGACCTGGGGATGAATCTCTGGGTGAGCGAGCCATTCGCTTATCCAGACCAGCCGATGGACCGCGGCAAAGTCCTGACGGCGGAAGACCTGGATCGGCTGGGCGAATTCGCCCGCTACAAGGACGTGGACGGCGACGGCATCCCCTACCGCACCCTCCCCGGCACAGCGCATCCGCTTGCCGCCTACTTCGCACGCGGGACAGGCCACAATGAGGCAGCCATCTACAGCGAGCGCCCTGAAGACTGGACGGCTAACATGGCGCGTCTGGCCCGCAAGTTCAACACCGCCCGCAGGCTGGTTCCCAAGCCGATTGTAGATGAGGTGGAGGGAGCTTCGGCGGGCCTGATTGCATACGGTACAACTCACCACCCGATCGTGGAGGCCCGCGACCTGTTGCACAGTCAGGGCATCGAGGTCAGCTACCTGCGTCTGCGGGCGCTCCCTCTGGAGGACACAACTCGCGACTTCATCGCCCGCCACGAGAGGATTTACGTCGTCGAGGCCAACCACGACGGCCAGGTAGCGAGCCTGATCCGGATGGAGTATCCCGAATACGCCGACCGGATCATCTCGCTGGCACATCTGGATGGCCTGCCCCTGACGGCTAACTGGATTACGACGGCCTTCCTTGAGAAGGAGGAGGCAAGATAAATGGCAACGGTAAACGTGAATCTGATCGGCCTTTCGCGCGAGGACTATAAAGGGCGTCCCTCAACCCTTTGCCGGGGCTGCGGGCATAACTCTATCGCCAACCAGATCATCGCCGTGGCCTACGAGATGGCTCTGGAGCCTCACCGTGTGATCAAGGTGAGCGGTATCGGCTGCTCCAGCAAGTCACCGGCTTACTTCCTCGGACGTTCACACGGGTTCAACTCACTGCATGGCCGGATGCCCTCCATCGCCACCGGCGCGACAACTGTCAACAACACTCTGATCGCGATCGGCGTCAGTGGTGACGGCGACACGGGCAGCATCGGACTGGGGCAGTTCAAGCATCTGGTACGCCGCAACATCCCGCTTGTCTACATTGTTGAGAATAACGGCGTCTACGGCCTGACAAAAGGGCAGTTCTCCGCCACAGCCGATCAGGGCCAGACGCTTAAGTACGCCGGTGTGAACGAACTCCCCCCGATTGACATCTGCCTGGAGGCTCTGGCTGCCGAGGCATCCTTCGTGGCACGTTCCTTTGCCGGGGACCCGGCCCAGGTGCGCACGCTGCTGAAGGCGGCTCTCAGCCATCGCGGCACGGCTGTGCTGGACATCATCAGCCCCTGCGTCACTTTCAACAACCACGAGACATCTACCAAGAGCTACCCTTACGGCAAAGCCCACGAGGAGCCTCTGCAGGACATTGCTTACATCCCCTACGCAGAGCCGATCATGGTGGACTATGAACCGGGGGAGGTCCAACTGGTTGAGATGTTCGACGGCTCGCACATCCAGCTCAAGAAGCTGGACCCGGAAAGCCACGATCCGACCGATCGGATGGCCGCCATTCAGCTACTCGAGGAAGCACGCGCTAACCAGGAGTTCATCACCGGCCTGATCTATGTAGACGAAAATCGCCCGACCTTCCGGGAAGTCAGCCGCCTGATTGATGAGCCGCTGGTCAGCCTTCCAGAGGACGTTCTACGTCCTTCGCCGGAAGCGCTTGAGATGGTCATGAACCGGATGCGATGCTGTTAAGGTTGCGGGACACCTGCCACTGAGCTAAAATTACCTCGCCAGCACGTGGTGGATGTAGCTCAATAGGCAGAGCGCCGCACTGTGGATGCGGTGGTTGAGGGTTCAAGTCCCTTCATCCACCCTGGCGAGTCAATAACAGGCGAGGCAACCTGACCGTTGCCTCGCCTTTCTGTTTGATATCTTAACTGCCCTGTGCGGATGTTGCGGGCCGTCTACTCGACCTCGATCTTGGCCTTGCGAGTGCTGCGCTTGCGTGCAGGCCTCTCTTCCTCGGTCTCCAGACGCTCGATAGCACTATCTACGAGAGAGCGCATCGCAAGCAGAAACTCGCGGCGGGCTTCGCGGCCATACTGCCAGAATTCCCGCGGGATCAGGCTCTTCCACTGATTGACGACGGATTTACCGGCAGCCCGCATGTGCTCCACAAACTCGGACGGTTCGGGCTGGACGTTCTCTTCGGTCATGGCTCACTCTCCAAAAACCTGCCGGTGTCCTTGCAAAACACCGTTCCCCGGTTGTTACACATGGAAACAGGATGTTGCCCTGTTCTGCTCCCTATACGATCTTGCCAGTAGAAAGTTGCAGCGTCAAGCGAATCGCTTCAAAAAGGCACTTGTAGCGCCCCGTTCCCTCGTCTAGACTGTAGATAGTCTCGGAACCTGAATCTCAGGAGATATGCCACCCTATGTCTGGCAACGAAAGCCCGCTTCCTCTCGCCCTCGATGGGGAGAGCCTGAAGATCGAAGACGTGATCCGCGTGGCCCGTCAGGCCCAGCCTGTGCAGGAAGTCCTGCCCGGCTCACCGGCCTACGAACGAATCGCCACCAGTGCCGAATGGGTTCAAGCCGCTGTTGAGGATAACGCTCGCCACGCTCAGGCCGGAGAAGAGGCCAAAGCCTATTACGGCATCAACACAGGCCTGGGAATCCACGCCGCCGGGCAGCCTATGGCAGACCCCGCCCACACCCGTCAGGTCTCGCGCAAGCTGATCATGAGCCACTCGACAGGTGTTGGTGAGTATCTGGAACCGGAAATCATCCGCGCCGCGATGCTGATCCGGGCCAACACGCTTGCCAAAGGACGCTCCGGCGTGCGGCCTGTGGTGATCAACCGCCTGATCCAGATGTTGAACCGGGGTATTGTGCCCGCCGTGCCACGCACCGGATCGCTGGGAGCCAGTGGTGATCTTGCTCCGCTGGCCCATCTGGCGCTGGTGCTCAGCAAACCACCCCGGAGCATGGCCGCCGATGCGGTTGCCCCCGGCTTCGGCGAAATCAGTGGGGAGGCGCTGGTTCCTGTCTACGACGCAGACGGACAGGCGATCGGGCGGCGCGTCATCTCAGGCGCGGAGGCGATGACGTGGGAAGGCGTTGATCAGCGGCTTGTGCTGGAGGCCAAGGAAGGGCTGGCGCTCAGCAACGGCGCGACTTTCTCGGCAGCTCTGGGAGTGCTGGCGCTCTACGACGCCGAGAATCTGGTCCGCAACGCCGAGATCGCCCTTGCGATGTCGCTGGAAGCGCTTCGGGGCTACCGCGACGCTTTTCTGCCTCAGATCCACGCCGCACGAGGCCATCCCGGCCAGATTGCGACAGCCGCCAACGTCCTTGCCCTCGTCGAGGGTAGCGAACTGCCCGACCCCGGCGACGTAGATCGGGACCCCGTCCACCCGCCGCCGCAGGACGCTTATTCGGTACGCTGTGCTCCGCAGGTGATCGGCGCAGTCCGTGAAACGCTCGCCCATGTGCGAGAGATGCTGGAACGCGAGATCAACGCTGCGACCGACAACCCCCTGATCTTCGTTCAGCCTGATGACGGCCTGCCCCGTGCATACAAGGTGATCTCCGGCGGAAACTTCCACGGCGAGCATATCGCCTTCGGGATGGATCATCTGGGTATCGCGATGACTGAGCTGGGCAGCATCTCAGAGCGGCGCACGTTCTGGCTGATGAACGCCAAGATGTCACGCGGACTACCGAGTATGCTGGTTCATCAGGATAAGCACTTCATGAACAGTGGCCTGATGATCACCCAGTACGTGGCGGCGGCGCTGGTCTCTCGGTGCAAGACGCTCGCTCACCCTGACAGCGTGGACTCGATCCCCTCCTCTGCCGATCAGGAAGATCACGTCAGCATGAGCATGAACGCCGCGTTGCATGCCCGTGAGATCACGGAGAACATCACGGCGGCGATCGCCATCGAACTGCTGGCGGCGACGGTGGCACTGCGCCACCGTCTGGCTGGCCTTCAGCGTGACGGCGTGCACGGGGAGCCTCTCGCTGCCGAGGGGCTGGGCCGGGGAACACAGGCTGTGTGGGCTGCCCTGCAGGAACATGCTCCCCAGGTATTCGAGATTCCCCTGGATCGCGACGTGATTTATTACCCTTACCTGCGGCAGATGATTGAGGTGGTGCGCGGGGGTATTCTCCCCGATGCGGTGCAGGCCGCCGGTATTCGGATACAGGAGGTACGGTCCAGCACCAGACTCAGCGGCTAGGCCTGTTCGGGCAGACGGTTCTCGATCATTCATCCGTGATCACAACCGCCGGCCCGCTATCCGGCAGAGAGGGGACAAATCGGCCTTCCAGCGGGGAGAGGATGCGGCCTTTCAGCGGCATCTCGACGCGGGCCGTGTCCGGATAAAACGCGATACTCCCCCCTGACTCGTCTATCCGGCGGATTTCAAGCAGCCGCCCCCGGCTCTCCCGGATCATCACCTGCCGCGCCCGTCGGACGGCCACTTCCAGAAACACTCTGTGGCTGAGACCGAGCAGACGGGGGGTTTCCAGCGCGGCGGCCTGTTCAAACGTCTGGTCGCCCCAGTGCGAGAGAAACGCCCCGTCGCCCACGTTCCAGATGCCGTGCGCACCGTAGCAATAAGCGTGGGCCCCGGCCAGCATCGAAACCCAGTAGGCGAACAGTTGATCCTCCGGGC
>DRKO01000369.1 GCA_011051745.1 Chloroflexota bacterium
AACGCATCAGTTGCAGGCCCTCTCTTCTCTTGTCTGGCAGGTGTTCATCTGGAGACTGTGGGAAGGCAACATGTCGGACGATAAGCTCAAATACGAGATGAAGGTAACCAGCATCGGCCCGCTGGTCAAGGAATTTGTGGACGCCGGTATCCTCGTCTTTTTCGGACCGGAGATTCCGGAGGAACTGGTCGAGTTCTCGATTGTCCACGAGCATGGCCCCCTCCGGAGCGAGGTTGCGCCCGGTGACCTGATCCTGATAGACGACGAACCCTTCGAGGTGCTGGCCGTCGGAGAGGTGGCGAATAAAAATCTGGCCAATCTGGGCCACCTGATCCTCAAGGCAAACGGGCGCACAGAGCCCGAACTGCCGGGGGATGTCTGCGTGGAGGCCAAGCCGCTGCCGCCCGTTAAGGTGGGGACGGTGGTTAAGATTCTGGAAGGGGACTCCTGATCCCCCTGTGCGGGGGCCGTCGAGGACAGAAACGTCGAAGAAAGGAGCGCACATCAGATGTTATATCCGGAGCTTGAAGAACGTGAGAAGGCCGGTCAGCCCATTCGGGTGGGCGTCGTAGGAACCGGGCAGATGGGCGAGGGCCTTGTCTGCCAGATGGAATTGATGAAGGGAATGAAGGCTTTTGCTGTGGCGGACATCGTCCCCGGTCGCGCCGTCGCCGCCCTCCGGGAGGCCAAGCTGCCCGATGATCTGATCGTCGAGACGGACGACGCCGATCTGGCCGCTCAGGCCGTCCGCGAGGGGAAGCGCGTGGCAACCACAGACGCCTCGATCATCGCCCGTATCCCCGATCTGGATATCGTCGTCGAGGCGACGGGGATTCCGGAGGTGGGCGCACGGGTTGCAATGGATGCCATTCTGGCGAACAAGCACATGGTGCAGATGAACGTCGAGACGGACGCCACCGTCGGGTACATCCTGCGCCGCATGGCGAACTCGGCGGGCATCGTCTACACGCTCACGGCGGGGGACGAGCCGGGGGCGACGATGGAGCTTTACGATTTCGCCCACAGTCTGGGGTTCGAAGTGATCTGCGCGGGCAAAGGGAAAAACAACCCCCTTGACCGGACGGCGACGCCCGACTCGGTGGCCGAGAAAGCCGCCGCCCAGCAGATGAACCCCAAGATGCTGGCCTCCTTCGTGGACGGGACAAAGACGATGGTCGAGATGACCTCGCTGGGGAACGCGATCGGCTTTGTGCCCGACGTGCGCGGGATGCACGGGCCGCAGGTCACACCGGGGGAGATGGCAAAGGTTTTCGTTCCAGAGAGTGCAGGCGGCATCCTGAAGCAGACGGGTGTGGTCGAGTACGGGCTGGGGATCGCGCCGGGCGTGTTCGTCATCTTCACCACCGATCACCCCAAGATCATCCGGGATTTGCGCTACCTGAAGCTGGGCGACGGCCCCTACTGGGCGCTCTACCGCCCCTACCATCTGACCAGTCTGGAGACCCCGATCTCCATCGCGCGGGCCGTCCTCAAGCATGAGACGACCATCGCCACCGACCGTCCCCCCGTCGCCGAGACGATCACGATCGCCAAGCGCGATCTGAAGGCCGGGGAGACAATTGACGCGCTGGGCGGGTATACTGTTTATGGCATGATCGAGCGGGCCGATGTCGCCCGCGAAGAGCGGTTGCTCCCGCTGGGGCTGGCTCCGGGGAGTAAACTGCTCCGCGACGTGGCGATGGGTGAAGCGGTCACCTATGATGATGTGGAGTTGAACGAATCGCTCGCGATCGTCCATCTGCGGCGTTTGCAGGATCAGATGCTGGCGAACGGGAGCGCCTGACGCTGCCCTCCGCAGGGGAGAGACGGGGAACGATGCTTGACACGTACCGCCGGGTCACGCTGGCAATCGTTCGGATGGTGAACTCGCTCCGGGGCGGGACATACGCTCAGGCCGGTGAACTCCTGCTGACCCCCCGGGACTACGAGCAGGTCTCCGAAGCGGGCCGTCTGGCCTTTGAGCGGGAGCTGGTGTATCCCACCATCGGAGAGCTCAGCCTGCGCCTGCGTGGCGAGCGGATGGTGATCACACGGGCGGGCGCGGATTTTGCCTCTCTGGAAAAAGAGTCGCTGCTTGTCTGCTCTCTTCAACCGGGGAAGCCCGTCGGAAGTGCGCCCCGCCGTCTGGAGTGGCATCGCGCCGTCTACGCCGCCACCTCCGCCGGGGGGGTGCTGATCTGCCAGCCGCCCCACACGATCCTTGCCACGCTGGCAGACCTGCCCCTGCGGAGCGAGTGGGCTCCTGAGATTTTCGAGGCCATCGGTGGCGTGGTGTCGTCCGGCGAGCTGCCCCTCGCGGAGACGGCTCCGGTGGCAGAGGCGGCGTCGGAAGGGCATGCTGTGCTGCTGCCCGGCGTGGGTGCGCTGGTGTGGGGTGACTCCCCGCTTGATGCCGTGTACCGCGCCGGTGCGCTTGAGTACATCGCCCGTCTGGCTTTTCTGGCTCATCAGGGCGGGCTTTCCGATCATCTGGTACGAGATTCTTGACATCCCTGCGACTCACAGCTATACTGGTCACACACTTCAAGAAAGGAGCAGGCCACATGCGTAGAGCATTCGGGATTGTTTATATCCCGCCGCAGAGCAGGGCAGATTCTGTCTGCACCCCTGGGCGTAGTGCGCCTGCTGACTGGTGACTTTGCTTCACCCGTAAACGCAACCGTGGGCGGCTACCCCAGCGCCCACGGTTTTTTGATCTGAACGACTCTCCTGGAAGCCGTGGGCCTCCCCCCACGGCTTTTTGCTTTCCGGTCGGGAGGGGTGCGGTGCAGCGGGGGAACCGGGAAGGCGTGTCTCCGCTCTGAGCGGGGGGAGCCTCGCTCTGCCGGTATTTGACGGCTAGAACGGATGTTCGTATACTTTAGATGCTACGGGCCATGACGGAGAACTCTATGCCTGGACGGCTCAGGAAGGCGCGGGGAGTTTACCTGACGGATCGGTATCGCGGACACCAAGGGGGTAAGGATGCAACCCGAACTGCTGACAGGCAGGAAGGCTTACGACGAAACCGTGTCAACAACAGGCGGAGATGGAATGAACGAAACGTTAGCTATAGAAACCAGAGATGTGAGCCGCATCTACAGGTTGCGGGGGCCTCGACACAAAGACGACCCGAAAGAGATCGTCGCCCTTAAGGATGTCAGCCTGGAAGTGCGGCGGGGTGAGTTGTTTGGCCTGCTGGGGCCGAACGGCGCGGGCAAAACCACGCTGATCAAGATACTTGCCACGCTCCTGCTCCCGACGAGTGGAGAGGCCTTCGTGGACGGCCTGAACGTGGTCACGGAGATGCAGGAGATCCGGCGGCGGATCGGCATGGTCAGCGGCGGCGAGACAAGCGGCTATGGCCTGCTGACCGTCGAGGAGAACCTGTGGATGTTCGCCCGCTTCTACGGGCTGGACAACCGGACGGCCCGCGAGCGCATCAACATGATGCTGGAGGTGGTCGGCCTGACCGACCGCAAACGAACCAAGATATCGGACCTCTCTACCGGCCTGCGCCAGAAGATGAACTTCGTGCGGGGCTTCGTCAGCGACCCGCATATCGTCTTTCTGGACGAGCCGACGCTGGGGCTGGATGTGACCGCCGCCCGCGAGGTGCGCAGTTTCGTCAGGCAATGGTTGCAGGATCATCCCGACCGGACGATCCTGCTGACCACGCACTACATGGCCGAGGCCGACGAACTGTGCGACCGGCTGGCGATCATTGACAGAGGCCACGTGCTGGCCTGTGATACGCCGACGAACCTCAAGCGGCGGCTTCAGCGGGAGGCGATCTTCAGGCTGCGGGTCGGGCCGCTCGGCCCCAAGCCCCGCCGCGACGAGATGATCGAATCTGTGCCGGGTGTGCGTCAGGTGCAGGTCGCGGAGAAGAACGGCCACACCGATCTCTCCCTCATCCTTGAGCGGGAAGACGTTCTGCCGGAGGTGCTGGCGCACCTCACCCGGCGCGGCTCGAACCTGATCTCGCTGGAGAAACGCGAGCCGACGCTGGAAGATGTCTTTATAGACATGGTCGGGCGCGGGCTGGATGTGGATACGTCACACAGGGTGGATCAGGATCATGAGTGAGATACGGGAAGTGGAAAAAGCCAGAGGGTTCAGCCTGTTCTGGCGGACGATGTGGGCGCGGGCCTACCCGCGCATCATCGGCACAACGCGCGAGAAAAGCTGGGCCTTCTTCGACACCATCCTGCCGTTGATGTCCACCGTCTCTTACGTCTTCGTCTATCGGGCCATCAACGCGCCGGAGGAGTACATCGGCTTTGTGGTGGTGGGCGGGGCGATGACGGCCTTCTGGCTCAACGTGCTGTGGAGCATGGCGAGTCAGCTCTACTGGGATAAGGACATGGGCAACCTTGAGCTGTACGTCCTCAGCCCCGGCCCGATGATGGCGATCCTGCTGGGGATGGCTGTCGGGGGGCTGGTGATGACGGGAACCCGTGCGGCGGCCATCCTGATCGTCTGTTCGCTGCTGTTCCGGGTGACGTACCAGACCGGCAGTTTGCTGCTGTTGCTGGCGATCTTCACCCTGACGATGGCGGCGCTCTACGGAATGGGGATGATGTTCGCCTCGGTCTTTCTCGCCAGCGGGCGGGAGGCGTGGCATCTCTCGAACCTGTTACAGGAGCCCATCTATCTCGTCTCCGGGTTCTACTTTCCGGTTCGGGCGCTGGGCTTCTGGGTGGCGACGTTCGCGTCGGTCATCCCCCTGACGCTGGGGCTGGACGCCATGCGGCAGTTGCTCTTCGCCGGTGGCCCGTCGCTGGGCTTTCTCTCGGTGAGGACGGAGACGGGCATCCTGGCTGTCAGCGCGGTGATCTTCATCGCAGCGGCGCACGTGATGTTGCGCAAGCTGGAAGAGAAAGGCCGCCGGGATGGCCGCCTGATCGAGCGGCGGCGCTGAGGAGGCGTGAACCATGACGGCAATCGCAGATCGAATCCTGAATATCCCCTTTGTCCGGCGTAGCGATGCGCTGCGGACGTTCGTTGTTGCTGCGTGGCTGGGCTGGCAGATCGAGTCGAACTGGGCCGACCCCTTTCTCTTCGCGATCTACTCGCTGGCCCGGCCCATCGCCAGCGTGCTGATTCTGGTGGTCATGTACGCGGTGATCACCGACGGTGCGATGGAGCAGCCGATCTTCTCCTACATCTATCTGGGTAACGCGCTCTATATTCTGGTCAGTTCGGTGATTACGGGGGTGAGCTGGGCGGTCATTGACGACCGCGAGCACTACCGCACGATGAAGCAACTCTACACCGCCCCGCTGGATGGCTACGCCTACCTGATGGGGCGCGGTGTGGCGCGGATGCTGATCGGCACGATCTCGGTGTTGATCACGATCGGCTTCGGGCTGATCGCCTTCCACCTGCCGATCCGGCTCGCCACCATAGACTGGGGACTGCTGCTTCTGAGCACAGCGCTGGGGGTGGCGTCGCTGGCGGCGATGGGGCTGATGCTGGGCTCCCTGACGATGATGCTGGCCCGGCACTTCTGGGCGGTGGGGGAGATGGTGGCCGGATCGCTGTACCTCTTCTCCGGCGCGATCTTCCCCCTCGAGGTGCTTCCCCCGTGGCTCCGCCCGCTGGGGTTCGTTTTCCCCGTGACGTACTGGCTGGAGGCGGCCCGGCGGGCACTGCTCGGCCCGCAGGCGCTCGGCTTCCCGACGCTGGCCCACTTCTCCGACTGGCAACTGGTGGGCATCCTGAGCGGCATGACGGCTGTACTGATCGTCGTATCCGGGTTCTTCTATCGCTGGGCGTTGCATCAGGCCAAAGAGAAAGGCCTGATTGACATGGAAACCGCTTACTGAGCGGTCCGACCGGGGCGTGCGGAACGGTCTCCCTGTTTCCGCACGTCCCGCCATGTCCGGCCCTCTTTCCCCGATCCCCGATCTGCGCGTTGCTTTCCCGTCAGGTGGTAAGTTACAATATCCTTTTGGACACCCGAACCGCGAAGGAGTTTCTCGATGGCTACCTCTTACTCGATCCCGCTGGGCGCAACCGGGGAAAGTGTGGAATTACGGGTTTCTGTCTGGGCCGGGGTGCGGCTTTTCTACAGGGGCGAGCGTCTCAAACGGAAAGGGCCGTTCAAGCCGATCTTCGAGGCGCGAACCTCCGAT
>DRKO01000370.1 GCA_011051745.1 Chloroflexota bacterium
AACCCCTCCCGGTTGACGGTGAGCGTGATCTCGGCCTGCGTCTGCTCAGGCCCCAGGCCGAAGGCCTGCGGCTCGACGGTGATCCAGTCCTGCTCGGCGGAGACGAAGAAGCTCCAGGGGGGCGGGGGGTCGGGGTTGCGTGAGCGCCAGTTGACGCGCAGCGTGGCCGTCTCGCCCGTGCCCAGATCGAGCGTCTCCTCCGGCGGGTAGACCTCGAAGACGGGGTACGACCAGGCGAAGTTCAGATCGCCGCGCAGGTCCGTATCCGGTTGCTGGCCGATGCGCCCGGCCAGATAGCGGTCAATCGCGCGATGTCCCCAGGCGGGGTAGGCCTCTTCCGAAAGCCCCACCACGACCAGCGCCAGCGTGGCGTCGGGCGGTTCGGCGGGGGCACGCAGCGCGAACACACCCTCAAAGGGGGTGGCGTAGGTCTCCAGAGCGGCCCCGGTCAGGGCCAGAGGGCGGGCCGGATTATAGAGATAGAGCAGCACCGCTTCATCCGGGCCGCGCGTCAGCCGCTCGCGCAGTTCCTCCTCCGAGAGGACGCCGAGCGGCGTCAGGTCGTCGAGGTTCAGCGGGCCGGAGGCCGTCGCGATGTTGTAGGCCGGTACGGTGGCGGGGGGCATCACCAGCCGCCGCACCGTCGCCTCGCCCGCCAGGGGGACGGCGACCGGCAGATGAACGCCCGTCGGGTCGCTGGCGAGCAGGAGGCGCGTCGAGCCGAAGACCGCCACGCTGAGCCGTATCCCCGGCAGCCGCTCGCCCGTCAGCCCGGAGGTGACCTGAAAGTCCATCGCGCCCGCCGCGCTTTCCACGCGGGCCAGGCCACTGATGTCCGTCACGGCGGTGGCGATGCGGGGTTCGGGAGTGCCGCCACCGCCCAGACCGAACGGCAGTCCCCCGCAGGCGGTGAGGGTGATCGTCAGGAGAAGCGACAGAAGGGGGACCGCGAGCTTCATCCTGAGCGGGTGTGGTCGTCTCATCATGGGAAAAAGTATAGCACCACCCCCTCCTTTTGTCCTCCCCCGCTCGCGCCGTCCACCCTGCGGGGGAGGGAGGCGCGGCGGGGTGTGGCTGCTCCGGGCGTTTCTGTCGTTTGACTCCCGATCCATCTGCCCGCATAATGCAGAGAACGAATTGGGCCAGACTGCTCCCCCGAAAGGATGCTGCTGTGGACTTTACCAGCCTGATGTTGCTCCGCTCGACGCCGCTCTACTGGGGGCCGCGCCCCCTCTTCCATGCCAGACAACTGCGCGATTTTCTGCTCTTTATACTGGACCCGGAAAAACCGGGCTTTGCGGCGCTGGGGATCATTTCCCCGGACAACGCAGGCTCCCGTGACTGGCTCTCGCCCCGCGAAGGTTCCCTCTGGGTAGACGAAGTCACCCGCCGGGTGTGGCTTTCCGGGGGGACGCTCCTCAAAGAGCACGGCGACGCCATCAGCGAATGGGTCTTCCACGAATTCCTCGGCTTCAGAGCCGATCTCTTCATTGATCGGAGGCGCTTTGAGGCCTGTTTGCAGGCCCTTCCTTCCCGTGTACCGGGGCTGGAGGATTCCCTTATTCGGGAGATCACGGGCTCTCACCCCGATCTGGGGTACTACCTTGGCTTCTCGATTGACTGGTCCCACGTGGGGAAGTCGGTGCTCTGGACGCCTCAGCTTCGCATCTCCGATTTCTGGCCGGTCAGCGCCCGCCTCGCGCCGCCCCGCCTGATGGCGGTTCCTCCTTCCTCTCCGAAAACCTCCCTTGTGGCCGCCGATATTCTGGAGAACCTCTTCTGGAAGCAGGTCGAGAAGGGGTTCCGCATCATGCGGCTGGGCTTTGGTCTGGGGGAAGCAGGGGTATGGGTGGCCCGGCACGAGCTCGAGCCGCCCGTTTTCTACTACGCCGAACCAGCGGAGATGCCGTCGAGGCCCGAAGACTTTCTGGAATCGCCCGCCTGCCTGGCCGATCTGGAGCATCTCTGCCGGGTGGCGCTGGGAACCCACGACCCCAGAAGCTCGGACGTGATAGGGAGCTTTCTGGAGGGCAACCTGCTTGCCCTGCGGCGGGAATTGCTCGGCTCAGATCGCATCCACCCCTTTTATCTGGTGCTCCCCTGGTGGAGCACCGAGCGGGCCGAGTGGATCGAGGAGGTGGAGCGCGAGTTGCTCTTTATAGCGGATAAGCTCTTCTATGTAGAATTCTCCGCCGGATACAGGATTTATGATATCACCACCGATCTGGCGATGCCGACCGAGGCGATGGCCCTCTGGGGCGGGACGCTCGACGACGCGGCGGAGATCGTCCGGGACCTGCAACGGACGGTCGCCTTCGAGATGGCGCGGAGCAGGCAGAAGAAGGAGGCGTTTATCACGGTCAAGCATCTCCGGGCGCTGCTCTCGCGACTGGAGGCGGAGATGCTCCGGGTGACCGATCAGGTGCTGATGATGGAGCGCCGGTGGCGGGTTGCGGTGGAGAGCACGGCCCAGTTTGCCGCGCGGGCCTTCACCGCCCGCGAAATCCCCGGCCTTCGCTCGTTAATAGCCGGCCTGAAAGACTTCGGCGTCTACCGGCTGACCGGCGAGCTAACCCGGCAGGCCTCCCAGCGGGCACGGCAGATACGGGAGACCTTCGCGGGGACGGAGAAGATGCTGTACAACATGCTGGAGCAGGAGCAGCAGGAAGAACGAGAGCAGGAGGAACGCAATCAGCGGGTGCTGGGCTACAGCCTGGCCGCGCTGGCCGCCGTGACCGCGCTCCCGATCGTCATCGGGCAGATGGACTGGGGCGAGCTACAGAGCGTGATGCAGGACTGGCCTCCCATGTTCTCCTGGCTGGGCAGCCTGATGCGGATGGTTCACCCCTATCTGGCGCTGATCGCCGTGATCGGGGCGGCTGTGCTGATCTCTTTCCTGACGGGGATGCTTCTGCTGGCCCTCTGGCAGCCGGGCCGACGCCGGAAGAGCGAGATGGAGATCGTGGGGAGCAGGCTGGCGGAAGCCTGGCAGTGGGTCGGCGTTGCCCGCCCGATGATCGGGCTTCTGCGCGAACATGCCTTTGTCTCCCGCCGGGTTCCGGATAGCGCCGTTCCGGAGATCGCCATCCTCCGGCGGGAGGCGGATGAATGGGATCGCCGGGTCTGTGAGCGGATCGTCGAGATATGGGAGTGGATTCTGGCCCAGCGGGAGGAAGACCGCATCGATCCGGAAGCCGGACTGCATACCCGCTGGCAACAGGTGCGACGCTTCATCATCACAACCGAAATGCTGGACAACCGCCCAACGCCCCTGCCGCTCCCCGTGACGCTCTGCCTGTTCCGCTACAAGAGCACCGATTTCATCGCCTCTTCCCCCGTCTCCGATTTCGAATTCGAGCAGATGCTGAACGGTTACGGCTTCGAGGATGACGAGGTGAGGGCGATTGATCAGTGGGCCGATCAGGAATTGAGCAACATCCCGCGATATGCCGGTTATGAGATGGCCCGGCGGGGCCGCCGCCTGCGCGATCTGCCCCCGGCGGAGTTCGTCACCGCGCTGCGGGAGGTGGTGGGAGTCTCGGCGCTGCACGAGCGGACAATAGAGCCACCCGCTTAGCGGGGTTCTAATTACGGCAGGTGACCGGCCAGCGCGAGCGCACTCACCAGCGCCAGCCGGGCCGCCTTCTGAAGATAGGCCGGTCATCTGCCGAATGCTGCCCAGCAGCCCGGCAGCCGTGTGCGTCGGGTAGATTGCCCGTCTACCTATTCTCCGCTACCGGCACGATATGAGCGGCAAGCCATTCGGTAAATGCTTCGCGCCCCGCCTCCCCTGAGGCCACCCTCAGGATGACCCGCTCCTGCTCATCTACCGATGCCTCTATCTCATAGCCGTTCAACACCAGGAACGTTTCCATTGCCGCATGAGCGATCCGCTT